>NZ_JBQDEX010000186.1:0-2503 GCF_052084945.1 Oceanisphaera sp. | reverse complement strand
ACACAGCACTATGGGCCACCATTGTTTGCGAATTTTGGCAGCCTGTTGATATAAAGGCAGGGCAAACGCCACTACGGCTAACTCTAGTAGGCTAGTAAGGGGTTGAGTACCGGTTTGGTAGTCACTGCCATCTTGGCCGGTGAGCACTAACAAAGCGATAATAATTAATGCGGGCAGCATAATGGTGTTAATAAGTGGACTTCTGTAGTATCGCCCCAGCTTTTTAACCAGCAAATACAGCAATATCGTAAGGGGAATAGCTAACCATATCATCATGCTTGCATCCTCTGATAAAGGCGGCCGACGACCAGTAAAATAAGCACCAAGCCGATAAAGGCAGAGCTAATAATTAGCCCAATGCCCTCGCTGAGGACATCGACATACCCCAATAACCCCGCGGCCACCGGAATAAACAATATTGCCATATGGCGCAATATCAACTGGCCGCTGTCATATACCCAAGTGAGGGGCACTAACTGGGTGCTGAGCAAGGTAAACAGAATAAATAAGCCTAAAATGCTGCCCGGAAAATCAACAGGCAGCAGGCTGGCCAACCCATTACCGGCTTGTAGACACGCCAGTAACACCACAAAGCCACGTATTAATATAAAAGCAGAAGACTTATAAAGACTGAACATAACGCGCCACCGCTTGTAATAAGGCTAACTTGTTTTCATCTTCTTGGTGCGCCATGACTAATTGCTCTAAGCGCTGCATATAGGGCTCAGCCTGATTGGTGAGCTTGTCTTGGCAATGCTGACGCCAGCGTTGCCACTCTTGCTCAGTTAAGGTGTGCGGATAGTTGCGCGCTCGGTAGCGAAATAACAGCTCGGGCAGGCGCTCATCATTAAATTGCAGCCCCATATCTGCCAGTGCTTCGGGCTGGCTGCTACGTATTATGTCCATGGCGGCTTTATCGGCAGCACCAAAAAAGCCCCCTTCATACAGGGCGCCGTCTACATCTGTAATGGGGGCAAAGTCAGGGGCAATTTGATACAAAGCCACGACTTTTTCGCGGATCTCGGGGTGGCGACGTAGTAAATCCAGACTTTTTCGACACTGGGCGCGATCAATACCGAGCTCATCGGCGCGCTGCTCCGTGAGTGCGCCAGCTTTCGCCAGCACTGGGCACTTATTGATGTGCACCAGCTTAACTGGCACCGGTAATTGGTCACCTAACTCGGTATGTTTAGTATATAAACGCTCGTGTAATTGCTCGGGGCTTAGTTCAATTAAGGGCGTAAGATCCATGGCCAAGTTAACGCAAATAACCGCATTGGCATTATCTGGGTGCCACGCCAGCGGCGCAATCCAGCTAGCGCAGCCTTGCCAAGATGAAAACCGACCCGACACATGCACTAATGGCTGGCTATTCACCACATCCATTAACGCTTTTACTTTATGCTTGCTTCTTAGTTCAAATAAATAATCAAACAATTTAGGCTGTGCTTGGCGCAATAATTTAGCGATAGCAATGGTGGCCCTGACATCGGCTAAGGCGTCATGAGCATCACCATGGTCAATATTATTGGCTTGGGTTAATCGCTCTAACTTAAAGCTGGGCTTGCCGTCGTCATCGGTTGGCCACTGAATGCCCTCGGGGCGCAGTGCATAAAAGGCGCGCACCACATCTAATAAATCCCAGCGCGAATTACCCTGTTGCCAACTGTAGGCGTAGGCATCATAAAAGTTGCGATACAAAGTAAAACGGGTCACTTCGTCGTCAAAACGAAGATTGTTATAACCCAAAATACAGGTATTTGGCTGGCTAAATTGATCGTGAATATGGTGAATAAACTCAGCCTCACATCCCCCTTTTTGTTGTGCTGTTTGTGGGGTAATGCCGGTAATTAATGTGGCTTCTGGTGAGGGCAGATAATCGCTGGGCAACTTGCAATACAGCATTAACGGCTCGCCAATTTCGTTTAACTCGGCATCGGTACGAATAGCGGCAAACTGTACCGGCCTATCATAGGCTGGGTGAAGGCCGGCGGTTTCGTAGTCGTGAAACAAAAAACTGGGTGCTGCTGCAGATTGGCTCATGATTATAGGTCTTTTTACAGTGGGCTAAGCGCACAGGCTTGTGTCGCCATTAGCCAATAAAAGAGATTACCGTAAGGGTATCATGTTGAAAAGCCTAGCTGTAGGGGCGCTTGGATTTTGTCGAGGGTTGGGATGAATGTTGAGCTAAGCCTGTGGTGCAAAGCCGTGAGCACTGGGTTTTCGCCACACTTTGTTACACTTTACTGGTTTATTGACATAGTCTGGTGCCAGTAAACAGGTAAACTAAGCCAAGCCTAGAAAAAGGAATAAAAAAGCATGCTTAATAACACATACTCTGGATGGCTTAACGTTGGTTTATGGCTGTTGGTCGCATTAATGCCAATGTCTGTGCTTGCACAGCGCAGCGCTGTAGTCACCACAGTGCGGGTTGCAGAACAGCCCGTTACCGCCAAAATTGAACTAATAGGTACCTTAAAAGCCAATCAGCAAGTTGCTATTG
>NZ_JBQDEX010000185.1:0-2664 GCF_052084945.1 Oceanisphaera sp. | reverse complement strand
ATTACGCGACGAATTTGCGCTTTTGTGCTCTCTTGTAAAGGCACCACAGGAATACGGCACGCTTCACTCGCCAGGCCCAGTAATGACAACGCATACTTAGGGCCAGCCGGATTAGGCTCAATAAACATCGCCTGATGCAAAGGTAATAATTTATCTTGTAATACGCGCGCTTCTTCCCACTTTCCCGCAAGCGTCAGCTCTTGCAGCTGTGCACACAGGCGTGGCGCTACGTTGGCAGTAACCGAAATACAGCCCTGTCCACCCCCTATGTTATAAGCGACAGCTGTGCCATCTTCACCCGACAACCAAGCAAATGGCTTATTGATAAGCTGGCGCTCAGACCAAGGGCGCAGCAAATCGCCGGTCGCATCTTTCACCCCAACAATACGTGGCAGCTCGGCCATGCGTGCTAGAGTTTCTGGCTGAATATCGACCACTGCACGAGGTGGAATATTATAAATAATGATGGGCAGTTCAGTCGCATCGTGCAACATTTTAAAATGCGCAAATAAGCCATCTTGGTTAGGGCGATTATAATAACCCGCCACATGCAAGGTGGCATCGGCACCCACACGCTGGGCACAGTTGCTATATTCAATCGCCTCTACTGGGTTATTAGAGCCAGCACCGGCAATCACAGGCACGCGACCTGCTGCTTGCTCGGCCACAATCTCAATTACACGGCAGTGTTCATCGTGACTTAAGGTGGGGCTTTCACCTGTAGTTCCAACAGGAACCAAGCCATGAGTTCCCTCGGCAATGTGCCAATCAACTAAGCGACGCAATGCCGCCTCGTCAATGCGAGTACCGTCAAAGGGGGTTAAGAGGGCTACGAGTGAACCGCGAAACATGGAAACTCCTTCTCCTGGCTAGAGGATTAAAAATTAAAATAAAAAACCCCGGCTGCTGTTGCATCACCGGGGTTTGAGAACATCTTGTCTTAAAGAAGATCAGGCGTCGGTTACGCAACAAAAGTGGCCGCTGTACGTTTAAGCGGTTTATCTTGTTTACGTTTAATAATTAAAAGCATGACTGTTACCTGTAAAGACATTGTATTGCATCTTTTGCTAATGACCGGCAAATGTCAAGAGGCCAAGAGATATGTATAATGCGTCATCAAATAATTTAGTGTGGAATTCGAGATGTCAAAGGCGTTAACCACGGTTAGTGAAATGCTAGCACGTAATCTAAATGTACTTACTCAGCAGCCATTATTAGTGTGCGGCCTGCTAGAAGATAACCTACCAACCATGTTAGCCGATGCCGGACCTGCACCTCGGGTTTTTACTACAGATTATAGTTATTATCAGTGGCAAAAAGAGCAAGGCATCAAAGACATAGAGTTTGGTATACAACCTAACCCTCAGACAGTTAGCGCCCTGCTATTATTAATGCCAAAAGCTAAAGCTGAAGCTGAATATTTGCTAGCTGCCTGTTTACCCTTACTAGCACAAGGCGCTATGGTCTTTATGGCCGGAGACAATAAAGGCGGGGTAAAGTCTACCCCTAAGTTATTAGCCCCTTATTGCGATCAAGTAGTAAAGCTCGATAGCGCACGACGCGCCAGCTTATATCAAGCACAGCTCACTCGCCCAGCCTCGCCGTTCAGCATCACCCAATGGCAAAAAGGCTACTCGATAGCACAAGAGTCGCTGCAAATATGTACTTTGCCAGGGGTATTTAGTGCCGGACACCTAGACTCAGGTTCACAACTACTGCTTGAAAATCTTGCGCCATTAAGCGGTCGTGTACTCGACTTTGGCTGTGGTGCGGGGGTTATTGGCGCCAGTTTACTCAAGCGCCAACCTGAGCTCACACTTGAGTGTATTGATATTAATGCGTTGGCATTAGAGGCCACTCGGCTTACCTTAGCTCACAATCAGTTGGCTAATCAGGCCAAAGTATATGCCAGCGATGGTTTAAGCCAAGTTACCGGCTCTTTTAATCACATTGTGGCTAACCCGCCTTTTCATGCGGGCTTAAAAACCTTTTATCACACCACAGAAACTCTGCTTAACACCGCTAAAGACTACCTAGTGCCTGGTGGCTCATTAACATTAGTTGCCAATGCCTTTTTACCCTACCCCGAGCTCATTGAAAAAAGCTTTGGCCATTGCGAAACACTAGCAATTAACGGGAAATTTAAGGTTTATCACGCCACACGACGCTAAGTAATAGCCGGGAGCTAGAAATTGGAATCTGATGATTCGGTGCCTTTCTTCCGACTTCAAGCTTATCGCTGGTGCTGGGTATTTAGAGAGCGGTTTCCGTCATCATCATTCCCACCACCACTCCCATACCAGCTAAACCTCCCACGGGGAGCCAATACCAATGTCGACTCACTGTCGGCATTGTTAACACAACAGCAAACAGGGCAAAGCCGGCACTTAACCATAGCGAAAGAGAGCCATTAGGCACCCACCAAAATATAGACAACCAGCCCAAAACTAATATCATCACCATGACAGACATCCTCCCTTTCAATCGTCATGATAATAGTTATCATTAAGCTTTAGGTCAATCATTAAATGTCATACCAATCTAAGTAAAAATGTGATCTGACTTAACGCTGGATACTCGAGGCAATAGAGTCACCTCCCATGAAGCGCCATCCATGGCGCTCGCAAGTCATGTGTTGAAGCCAGAGGGGGCGAGCCTGTCTCG
>NZ_JBQDEX010000184.1:0-2674 GCF_052084945.1 Oceanisphaera sp. | reverse complement strand
CTACACTCGGGGTTGATTGCTATGATAGCTATGCTTTACGCTCTTTTCACGAAATGTTGCTCTTAACAGTTAAACCGTCTTTTTTCTGTGTATTCCGTGGTGGATATATGTTTTAAATCCCGTATTGCTGGCGATAGGCTTGTACATTGGCTAAGTGCTCAGCCATATCTGGTTGCTCGCTTAAATATTCTACTAAGTCGGCTAAAGTGATAATAGCCGTCACCTCGGCATTATAATCACGCTCTACTTCTTGAATGGCGGATAACTCACCTTTGCCCTTCTCTTGACGATCAAGGGCAATTAACACCCCGGCTAAATCGGCACCATTAGCTTGAATAATATCCATAGATTCACGAATAGCAGTGCCTGCGGTGATCACATCATCCACTAACATAATACGCCCTTGCAGCGGGCTACCCACCAAGTTACCACCTTCACCATGATCTTTGGCTTCTTTGCGGTTAAAGCAATACGGCACATCTTGATCGTGTATTTCGGCCAGTTGTACCGCAGTGGCACTGGCAATGGGAATGCCTTTGTAGGCAGGGCCAAATAACACATCATATTGAGTATTGGCTTCTACCAATGCGGTGGCATAAAAACGGCCTAAACGTGCTAAATCACGGCCACTGTTAAATAGCCCGGCATTAAAGAAATAAGGGCTAGTACGACCCGATTTTAGGGTAAATTCGCCAAATTTAAGCACATCTTTGCTCATGGCAAATTCAATAAACTCACGCTGGTAATCCTTCATCGATTTCTCTCTCAAATGTAATTAACGACATTAAATATATTTTTTGCCACGGAAGAACACGGACATAAGGACAATAGACAAAAGCGAAACAATATTTATTTTATAAGGTTTTAACCTCATAAATTTAGCTTTTAACCTTAATTTTTCCGTGTATTCCGTGGCAAAGAAGCTGTTATCTTTACGGTTTAGCTGGCCGCATGGCCTCACCCTGAATATCGACTAATTCTGCAATCGACTGACTGGCTAACGCCAACATGTCTAGCAATTGTTGGTGGCTAAAAGGCGCAGTCTCGGCTGTGCCTTGTATTTCTATCATCTCACCTTCGCCAGTCATCACCACATTCATATCGGTGCCGGCATTGGCGTCTTCTGTGTATTCCAAATCAGACACCGCTTGGCCATCGACTATGCCCACTGAAATTGCAGCGACCCAGGTTTTCATCGGGTTTTGGGTAATCATCTTCTGCGCTTTCATCCACTGTGTGGCATAGGCCAAGGCGACGCAAGCGCCAGTAATGGCGGCGGTACGGGTACCGCCATCGGCTTGAATAACATCACAATCTAGAGTAATGGTGTGTTCACCGAGTTTTTTTAGATCAATGGCGGCACGTAAGGCGCGCGCAATCAAGCGTTGAATTTCCATGGTGCGGCCACCTTGCTTGCCGGTGGCTGCTTCACGTCTTATGCGATTATGAGTTGAGCGGGGCAACATGCTGTATTCAGCATTCACCCAACCTTGGCCTTTGCCTCGTAAAAATCGCGGTACGCCTTTTTCTACCGAGGCAGTACACAGCACTTTAGTGTCGCCAAACTCAACCAGCACCGAGCCTTCGGCATGGCGGGTATAATGCGGCGTAATGGTTACCGGGCGAAGTTCGTCCACCGCACGGCCACAGGCTCGTGTAGACATGGTATTCTCCAACTTAAATTAAATAATAGCGGCTTAAACAGCCTAATTTACAACAAGCCGTTATTATAAAGAAACTGCTCGCCCATTGCATGCTGCCTGCCATTGGCGCACGGCAATGGCTGTGTCACACTCTATTTATTAACAGCACGACATATTGAGACTTTTATGATCCACAGCATGACCGCCTATGGGCGACAAGAATTTAAACAACAATGGGGCACGGCCGTTTGGGAAATTCGCTCTGTTAACCAGCGCTACCTAGAAGCCTACACTCGTTTGCCTGAGCAATTTCGCAGCCTAGAGCCATTAATCAAAGAAAAGCTGCGCGCGCGTATGCAGCGTGGCAAGGTTGAATGCGTCCTGCGCTTTGAGTCTAACACTGCCGCCCAAGGCGAATTACACATGAACAAAGCACTGGCACAACAACTGATTACCGGTGCCGAGTGGATTATAAAAGAAGCCGGCCAAGGCGCGCTTAACCCAGTAGATATTTTACGCTGGCCTGGGGTAATGGAAGCTCAAGCCCAAGATATGGACGCCCTAAGTAATGAACTAATGGCCTGCTTAGATACGGTTATTGATGACTTTTTAGCTGCCCGTGCCAGCGAAGGCGAACAGCTTAAAGGACTGATCGAGCAACGCTTAAGTGGCATAGCGCAAGAAGTGGATAAAGTAAAAGCCGAGATGCCAGCTATTATGGCTTGGCAGCGTCAGCGCCTACAGGAGCGCTTTGAAGAGGCTAAAATTGACTTAGAGCCGCAGCGTGTCGAGCAAGAAATGGTATTGCTAGCGCAAAAAGTGGATGTGGCTGAAGAGCTTGACCGTTTAAATACTCATATCAGTGAAACCCGCAAGATCCTAAAAAAAGGCGGAGCCTGTGGCCGACGTTTAGATTTTATGATGCAAGAGTTTAACCGCGAATCTAATACACTGGGCTCTAAATCCATTAGTACCAGCATCACCAACTCAGCGGTAGAAATGAAAGTATTAATCGAACAAATGCGCGAGCA
>NZ_JBQDEX010000183.1:0-2838 GCF_052084945.1 Oceanisphaera sp. | reverse complement strand
CCTACTTTAAAACCCACTTCCTGTATCTTTTCGGGCACAGGACGACCAGTCACCGCTTCAATGATATAAAACAACAAATGACCACCGTCTAACACCGGCAAAGGCAATAAATTAATAATGCCTAAATTAACACTCACCAGTGCCATAAAACCTAAAAAGTACACCAAACCATAATCGGCCGTTGCACCGGCGCCCTTGGCAATTGAAATAGGGCCACTTAAATTATCTACCGACACCACACCTGTCACTAACTTACCCAACATTTGAAAAGTAAGTACCGTTAAATCCCAAGTGCGCTCTACACCAGCTCCCACAGCGGCAAAAAGGCCATAGCGCATATCAAAGCGATATTCATCCGCCACAGGTAACACTTTAGGGGCTAAACCGGCATAGCCAATAACGCGCTCGCTGCTCTCGTGACGAGCAGGGGTCAGTATCAAGCTGAGTCTCTGACCATCGCGCAGCACATCCAGTTCCAATTCTTTTTCAGGCGCGGCTTGTACCTTGCTAACCAACTGCTGCCAACTGCTTAAAGATTCGCCATTAATCGCCTGTAATACATCACCATTCTTAATGCCAGCCAAGCCTGCAGGGCCATCTTCTAACACCTGCGCCACAGTAAGGGTTAACTTAGGCCCCACGGGCACTAACCCTAACGCCCCCATGGGGGATTGTTGGTCTGGGTTAAACTCCCAGCCAATTAAATTAATGCGCGCCTGCTGAGTGACACCGGCACTATTTTTCACAGAAAATTCAGTGCTGTCATCCCCTAAACGGCCGATAAGCGCAAAATTCACTTCTTCCCAAGTGCGTACCCTTTTACCATCAATGGCTTGAATTTCCATCCCCGGCAGTAACCCAGCCTCCGCAGCGGGTGATGAAGCCGTTACATCATTTAGCACCGGCTTAACTGCCGGCACGCCAATTAAAAACATCAACCAAAAAGCAAAAATGGCAAACACAAAGTTTGCCATGGGGCCCGCCACCACCACCGCCATGCGGGCCCATACCGACTTATGGTTAAACGCTTGGCCTTGCAGTGCTTCTGGCACGTCTTCTATGCGGCTGTCGAGCATTTTCACATAACCGCCCAACGGGATCATGGCCAGTACATATTCGGTGCCGTCTTTGCCAATACGGCGCCAAATAGCTTTACCAAAGCCAATAGAAAAACGCTCTACTTTAATGCCATTGCGTCTGGCCACCCAAAAATGACCAAATTCATGTACGGCCACTAACACACCAAGCGCTACAATAAATGCGCCCAAGTTCCACAAAAAGCCGCCCATTACCGCTTCCTTATTTCTGCTGTTGCACAGTCTCGTGCTCGAATATCTTGCGCTATTATGTCATCTAAATGACTCACTTGCGTACTGCCTAACTGCTGCATTACCGCTTCATTCACTTCAGCAATCCCCATAAACCCTAATTGACCGGCTAAAAAAGCGGCCACTGTTACCTCATTGGCCGCATTTAATGCTGTGGTAGCCCCTTGGCCGCTAGCACAGGCGTCTATAGCCAACTGCAAACAAGGATAACGCCCCATATCAGGCGCCATAAAACTTAAATCACTAAGCGTACAAAAATCGAGTGGCGCCACGCCCGAAGCAATCCGGTTAGGATACGCTAAGGCATGGGCAATGGGGGTCATCATATCGGGCTGACCTAACTGCGCCAATACCGAGCCATCGGAATATTGCACCATAGAATGCACCACAGATTGAGGGTGCACCAACACCTGTATTTGTTTAGGCGCGGCATTAAATAACCAACGCGCTTCTATATACTCCAAGCCTTTGTTCATCATGGTGGCGGAGTCGACCGAAATTTTCGGCCCCATAGACCAGTTAGGGTGCGCAATAGCTTGAGCCGGTGTTACCGCTGCCAAATCAGCAATAGGCGTATAACGAAACGGACCACCCGAGCCGGTAAGCAAAATTTTACTCACCCCAGCTGTGGTTAAGCAACCGCGACCCGGGTTTTGCTGAAGCGCATCCGGCAGACACTGAAAAATCGCATTATGTTCACTGTCTATTGGCAACAACTCGGCACCACAGCGGTGCACACTATCAATAAATAGCTCACCGCTCATTACCAAGGCTTCTTTATTAGCCAGCAACACCCGCTTGCCCGCCTCTACCGCAGCCAAAGTAGACAGCAAGCCCGCCGCCCCCACAATAGCCGCCATAACGGTAGTCACTTCAGGCTCGCGCGCCACCTCACACAATGCATTAGCACCACTTAGCACCTGAGTGCTAACACCTAACAACGCCAACTCTTGACGCAAACTACGCGCAGCGACCTCGTCAACCATTACCGCATAACGTGGCACAAACTCCAGACAATCTTTAACCATGGCCGTCACATTACTGTGAGCACTCAAAGCAAATAGTGAAAATTGCTCTGGGTGTTGGCGCACCACCGCCAAAGTACTTTGACCAATAGAGCCAGACGCCCCTAATACAGTGAGCGTTTGCATCATCCTAACAACCACACCACCACCACAAACACCGGCAGTGCCGCAGTTAAACTGTCAATGCGATCCATAATGCCACCATGGCCGGGCAAAATATTACCTGAGTCCTTTAAGCCCGCCTCGCGCTTAAACATACTCTCGGTTAAATCCCCCAACACAGATGCCAACACCGCCACCACAGAGGCAATTAACAACACCTGACTGTGCCCCGGCGCCAAATTAACACTCTGAGTTACAATAACCGCCAACACAGTTGCTGCAACCACGCCCCCCAACATGCCCTCTAGGGTTTTACCCGGGCTAACATTGGGGCATAACTTGCGCTTACCAAAAGCTTTACCAGCAAAATACGCACCCGTGTC
>NZ_JBQDEX010000182.1:0-2861 GCF_052084945.1 Oceanisphaera sp. | reverse complement strand
TTTAAGCCTGGGCAAAAGCTAAAAGCCCGAGTCGAGCACTTGTCACAACTTGATGAGTCAGAGACGGTAAAAAAGTAACAATATAGCCAGGCATGATTGCCTGGTTTTTTTATTGGCTCAGGCATTCGTTCATTTGATACCAATCTACCACGAGTGTAGGGTCGTATTTATTCGACCTTTTATAGTTGGGTGTTTGGCTCTTATCCTATAACGTCTTTTTCAGATTTTATCTCTATTGTTCCGTGTTCTTCCGTGGGTTCCGTTGCTAAAAATTTTTGATCAGCTAGTTTTACAGATTGGTATTACAAGCAGCATGGCTTAGGCATGCCTAAGGGCGCAATAACTAACAGCTGGTTGGTTTAAATCAATGTATGAGAAATTAGCGTTAATATTGAGTTGCTGTTAGCCTAAGACACTAGTATTAATGAAGAGGGATACAGCCAGTGCATAAAGGTAATATTGTTATTCTCACTGGAGCGGGTATCTCAGCAGAGTCGGGGATCAGCACCTTTAGGGCAGATAATGGCCTATGGGAAGAACACAAATTAGAAGACGTGGCGACACCTGAGGGATATGAGCGAAACCCTGAGTTAGTGCAGCGTTTTTATAATGGCCGCCGCCAACTATTGCATACCGTAGAGCCTAACGCGGCTCACTTAGCACTAGCAAAGTTAGCCGCACATTGGCCGGATACGGTCACGCTGGTCACACAAAACATTGATGACTTGCATGAAAGAGCGGGTAGTGAAAATGTATTACATATGCACGGTGAGTTATTAAAAGCGCGTTGCCCACATAGCCAGCAAACCATTGATTGGCCAGGAGATCTGAGCATTGACGATCTCTGTCAGTGTTGTCAGTTTCCCGAGCCATTACGACCTCATGTCGTGTGGTTTGGTGAAATGCCTTTATCACTAGACCGAATTTATCAGGCTCTCAGCGAGGCGAGTCTGTTTATTTCGATCGGCACTTCTGGAAGTGTGTATCCTGCTGCGGGCCTAGTACATGAAGCGGCCATGCATAATGCCCACACTATAGAAATTAACTTAGAGCCTAGCCAAGGTAAGAGCCATTTTCAGGAGCACCGCTATGGGCCTGCCACCATTAAAGTGGTCGAATATGTCGAAGAGTTACTCGCCCGTTAATCCAATACTTGCCTAGTAAGACAAGGTGCGATGAAAGCCATTTTAACGCTAAAATAATAGACTACTCCATCAATACTCGCGCCCAGTGAAGTATCATACTGTTGTGAGCATAACAGGGTATCATGAGTCAATTTTACGTAAGAGACTACTTTTAAATGAATAAACCGCAATTTTCACGCCTGCAACAGTCGTTACAACACGGCTTTACGCTTTCTCCTAAAGCCGTTTTTCAAGAGGCATGGCAGCGTATAATGGGAGCCAAAATGCCCATGCTACTAGCCGCTATTGGTGTAACGGGTTGCTGGCTAGTACTTAATCAATTACTGGTGAGTGTCGGCGGAGACAGTGAACAGGTTTCTTGGCAAACCAGTTTACTGGGATTAGTCATTTCGATGGTAATGGCCCCCATGAGCGCATCACTCGATATGATAGGGGTACATCGTGCTGTAGATAGACCGATTAGACCTAATCAAATTTTTGATTATTTTCGCTTTTTGCTCCCCTTAGCCGTCACTAGCTTACTAATGGGGCTGATTAGCAGTTTATTTTTACCGATTGGCCAGCTATTAGGTTTACCAATGGTACTTTCGTTACTGCCTACACTTATTTTAAGCGTGGCATTAATGTTTACTTTTCCACTTATTTTAGAAAAAGGCTTCGCCCCAATACAAGCGATTACTACTTCACTACGGTTGTTTGCTCGTCAATGGTTAACCTTGCTCACAATCCATTTGTTGTTGGCTCTATTATTTATGGCTGCTGCATTTACGCTGGGCGTTGGCCTGATTTGGGCCGTTCCTATGTATATTACTGTAAAAGGTATTCTCTATCGTGAAGCCTGTGGTGTTGAGGGCAATACTGATATGACACCTAATGCGACTTCTTCTTTAAATTCGGCTAAGGATCACTTTGACGCATGAAACATTCTCTTTTTATTGCGATGTTACTTGCATTGCCCGCAAGTCAGTTACAAGCTGCACCATTAGAGTTAGGCTACAGTGGCTTTTTTAAATACATGGCAAAAGTAAAAAAGTCGAAGGTTGAGCATGCCGATCTTGGATTTTATTTAAGCCGTACCGATGGCCAAGGCTTATGTAATATTGAGTCGGGTGTGGTAAAGGTTGATGACGAAATACGAGGCGAGGTGGAAGTTTTGCCTCATCAGCAATTTTTGCTGCCCAAAGATAAAGACTTGGATCTCGACAAAGCGATAGTCGCCTTAGACATGACGGAGACCACTGAATGCGATATTTCCATTCAAATTCAGTCTAACCTTGAGGCGGGTGAAATTACGCGCACAGATTTGCGTGCCGTTGAGCAAGACATGTATGTATTATTGCAAAAAATGGCAGGCTGGCCCGGTAAGTATTTTGTACCAGACCTACAAGGCATAACATTAAACCCCGCTGTACCGGGGCAAGATATTAATGGGCAATCGCAGCTAAAGTTAAGCCAAGCGCAATTAGCAGAAGAGGGTAGCTTTAATTTACCCGCGGTAAGGATCACCCCTTGGTTTTAAAGGTTAACGCTGTACGGTAAAGAAAAACACCGATTTAGTTTTTACGTATCGCGTACAGCAGATATCGTACAGCTGTTTTTTAGCTTATTTCAACTCTGTGATGGTGAGTCGTTCACCAAAGGCGGAGGGCTCCTCTTGGTCGACAAAGCGGTTAGCAACATCAGGTTTATCAAAACCAATATCCCCACCGTCAATCA
>NZ_JBQDEX010000181.1:0-2870 GCF_052084945.1 Oceanisphaera sp. | reverse complement strand
GCTACGCTCCTCGCAATGACCCAATTTTAAAGCTTGGTGCTAGGCGCTCGGCGCTTCTCTTTTCTTCCAGCTTCTAGCTTCCCGCTTCAAGCTATCTTTTAGGTTTTATACGTGTATTCCGTGGCAAACGTGTTTTTCTGTTAATTCAAAATTCAACATTCAGCATTTAAAATTCAACATAGCCTTTCCCGCTTTTTTGCTCTGCCACTCTATCCGCCAGCCGGCTTGGTTAGGCTTTGCCTGATAGGTTTGGCACACAAATAACCCCACGACCGCCACTAGGCTGTCGCCTTGCATCAGCAGTGGCATACTTGCTCTTTGCCACGGGGCAATCGCATATTCTTGCCATAACTTCTTAAGGGGCCGAGACCCTGCGCGGCCATAGGGTTGGGCGCGTAACCCACTGCGGTTAAACACTAATTGCAGCACATTAATATCAACATCGGCGGCTAAGTCGGCGTTTTCAGACACCCAGCTTAACTTTAATTGCCCCACCCCAACGTCAAGCCATTGCTCGCCCTGTAAGCTCGCCAATTCAATAGGATCCGCCATAGCAACCGGCACATACAAAGCGCCTTGGTAGCGCTGAATAACCTGCTCAGCAACTCGCACTTTAGGGCTGGCATCTGGGCGTGCCAAGGCAACTTCTTGCCAAATGGCCTGCAACTGACGCCGACTCGCATAAACACCTTGGTGCTGTAACCAATAGCGCAACACATTGTGCCGCCTCGCTTGGCTTAACGATTGTAAATGAGCGATTAGTACCCCCCCGCCACTATTGAGTGATTGGGGTAAGTCTTGTACCGCCACTTCTTCGGCTAAGTCTGCCTGCTCGGCACACAACTCGGCACTGCGCGCTAAGGTAGTGGTAAAGGATGGCCATTTTTGTTGCAGCATTGGCATAATCCGATTACGTAAAAAATTACGATCAAAGGCATTATCACTATTACTCGGATCCTCAACCCACTCTAGCCCTTGCTGATAAGCATAGGCTTCTAACTGCGCTCGTGAACAAGGCAAAAGTGGCCGCCACTGCTGAGCCATGCCAAGCGCTTTTTTAGCAGGCATAGCCGCTAACCCGCTCACTCCTGCACCACGCTTAAGAGCCAGTAGTAAAGTTTCTGCCTGATCATCTAAATGATGGCCCGTTAACAAAACCTCATTGGGCTGTAAGCTCTCACTAAATGCCTGATAACGCGCCGTGCGTGCCGCCGCTTCTAGGCTGACTCGGGGTCCCAATTGCACATCCACCGTTAGGGTTTGGCAACTAACCCCTAACGACTCGGCCACTTGCTGACAATGTGCCGGCCACGCATCCGCCGCCGACTGCAAGCCATGAGCAATATAAATGGCCCGCACGGCCACCTTGTGCTCAGCCGCCAAGCGAGCCGTCAGCGCCAGCAATACCGTAGAATCTAACCCACCACTAAACCCCACCACCAATGCATGCTCTGGGGCTAAGTCACTCATTTGCTCACTAAAAACTGAGTATAATTCCATGCTCACCTTCACCTAATACCAATCTGTAAAACTAACTGATCAAGACTTTTCGCCACGGAACCCACAGAAGAACACGGAAAAATAGAGATAAGATCTGAAAAAGACTTTATAGGGTAAGAGCCAAGCACCCAACTATTAGTAGGGAAGCCCTTACCATTAGAGGTATTTGATTCGTTATCACTTTTCGCTCTTGCCTTTTCTGTGGATTCCGTGGCAAAAATAGTCCTTAGTTTTTTACTTAATACAAACTGACCATATACTTACTTAGATTGGTATAGCTCAGCCCAACTTATTTTATTGGGCATCTATATCACTAAATATCACCGACTGATTACGGCCGCTATTTTTTGCCTGATACAAGGCCTGATCGGCTTCTACCAATAGCTGATGCTCATCACCATTATTGTCGATTTGTGCAATACCAATACTAATGGTCAGTCGCAGGTTATCAGCAATATCACTGTAGTTATAATTCGCCACTGCCAACCGTACCCGCTGGGCTACCTGATAAGCGGTACCAGTGTCAGTATCAGGCAACAATAAAGTAAACTCTTCACCTCCCCAACGAGCAGGATGATCCATGGCGCGAATGTTCTCTTGAATAACATTGGCCACTATTTGAATCACCTTGTCGCCCACAGCATGAGACAAGGTATCGTTCACTTGTTTAAAATGATCAATATCAATCACCATCATACTCAAGGGAGCAGGATGTCGCTCTCGTCTTGCCATCATCACCGCCAGAGCTTCATCAAAGGCTCGTCTATTAGGTAACCCAGTCAGTGGGTCTTCTCGTGCCTGTAATTCAAAAGCTTGAGCTTGTTGCTGCAACTTTTGTGTTTTATCGGCCACTTGACGACTCAGCTCTTGATTATGATATTTAAAAAACTGCACGCGCAACTGCAGTATTAGCCAAAACACCACCAGCACTAACGCCGCCATCACAACCCATAACCCACAACCTAGTATTATCTTGGGTTAAGCCCCAAATACCAGGAGCAGGCAATCCACTTTCATCACCCCGAGTAAACACACGAAACTGGCGGCCATTATAACGCGCCACGCCTTCCCAAGTTACAAATCATAAATAACCTTCTGCCGCTTGGGCAATATCATTAATTCTGTTGTGTGGTAGGCCGTCGCGGGTGGTCCAATGATCTTGGTGAGGGGGCGAGATAAAACCTAAAAGATAGCTTGAAGCTTGAAGCTAGAAGCCGGAAGAGAAGGTCTAGATTGGGTACAGTACGAGCCTGAAGGATGGATTGCTTCGTGCCTCGCAATGACCCAAATGTAGTCATTGCGAGGAGCGTAGCGACGCGGCAATCCATTCAACAAGCGAGGGTATAGTGTAAGGTTTTTATTACGTCCGC
>NZ_JBQDEX010000180.1:0-2960 GCF_052084945.1 Oceanisphaera sp. | reverse complement strand
GGCATAAAAAAAGCCGATGCAATGCATCGGCTTGGGAATCACTAAGGTGTGTCATAAAGTTATGACGTCCCTAAAAAGGTGGTTAACACCACACGCAGAACTTAAGGCATTAGCCTTAAAAAGGTTGTCAGCGTGACAACTAGCGCCGCGAGCTTACAAATATTCTGTTGGTATTATGACTGCAATAAATTACCTCGAATAATTCATTAACAGCCATAATAGACAGGTAGTACCCCCCATGATGCCACCATGCCCAGAAGCTTTTTAACCCGACAACCAGATGCATTACTGCATCACGCCGACGATTAACTTGTTTATGGGGTGCATTTTATGGTGTGATCACTCATGTAAGAAATGAATTATCAACATAAAACCATGGTCAATATCGATGAACAACCTTTATCAACGGCTCGACCTTAACTTATTGCGCGTATTTGACGTGCTAATGCGCAGCCGTAACGTCACACGCGCTGCAGAGCAGCTTAATCTGTCTCAGTCTACCGTGAGTCATGCATTGGCACGTTTACGCCAAGCATTAGATGACCCTTTATTTGTGATGACACGTAAAGAAATGCGGCCCACTCAACGTGCATTGGCATTGGCAGCCCCAGTGCGCCAAGCACTAGCTTTGCTTGAGCAAGGTGTTCGCCAGTCGGCAAGTTTTGACCCTAGCGTGTCGGCGCGTACTTTTCGCCTCGCTGTGCCTTCTTCTATTGAGCATGGGGCTGTGCCGCTGCTGGTGGAGCTATTACACGAGCGCGCTCCAGCGTGTCGATTAGTGGTAACAGAGTTAGCAAATTCAGATTACGAAGATAGCCTCTCGCGAGGAGGCATGGACCTAGTAGTGGCGTTTGCCGATGGTGATCATTTATCGTCGCGGTTGCGAATAGATTCTTGGTTTGATAATCCCATGGTGTGTCTATCGGCAGAGGGCAGTGGCTTGCCTGAGTGTTTATCGGCAGAGCAGTTAGTGAGTTGGAGCCATGTTTCTACGTCAACCTGGGGGCATAACCAAACCTTGGTTGAGCAGTGGTTAAAAAAGCAGGGGTTAGAGCGCCATATTGCGGTGTGGGTTCCAAGCTTTGAAGCTTTACCTAAATTATTGGCCACTGGGCGTTATTTGGCCATGGTACCTGAGTTAATCGCGCGGGATTTTTGTCATTATTACCCGCTACAACAGCACAGTTTAAGTGAGTCGTTGCGCAGTACTTATATTTTAGCGCAGCACCCGTTAACTGAGTTTGACCCGGCATTAACTTGGCTTCGTCAGTTATTAACCGAAGTAGGCGACCGGCTACGCCAGTCGCCTTAAATGGTATTTTCAGGTGCCGTTGCGCTATTTTTTAGGTAGCGGTACTACCAATAAATCGCAGGGGACCGTATTCATCAGCTGACGAGCCGAAGAGGTGAGTAAGCTCCAAAAGCTTTGCTCATGACCACAAATCAGCAAGTCGACGCCGTGTTGCTCTACGGCTTCATTCACTTTCAGTGTGAGGTCACCACAAATAACGAGCTTCTTCTCAATAGGGTAATCAATTACACCAATATATTCTTCCAGTCGCTGCTTTGCATCGGCCACCACTTGGTCTTGAATATTATCGATATCAATGTCGATCATTTCGGTATAAAGGTCTTTAAGATCCACATCTACGTGAATAACAGACAACTTAGCGTTATTAGCACGGGCGCGGTCAACTGCTTTAGCAATCACTTTACGATTGCTTTCAGACATGTCGACGGCGGCTAATATATGTTGATACTGATAGGGTTCTGCCATGAAGTTTCTCCTTTTTTTTAAGTCTATCAATCCATTACTAGATAAACCGTGAGCCGAACGGGGTTTTTATAACACTAGCAGCATAGGCCAAAAAATGGGGGTGAGACAAGGGATATCGCTTAGTCCAATAGTCTGAGAAGGCACCGCCGTGCACGTTACGCCGTACGCTATCAGTAAAACTGCGCTATTTAACTTTAACATATGGCGTAAGACGTAAAGCGTATCGCTGTATTTATTCCTTATACCCTTGTGTTGCTTGTGTTCAAACCTCCGGCTTATCGCCTCCTGATTTTTGTTGTAGCAATGCCTTTAGTGAGCCAATGTCTTCTTTTAATGAGGCGATTTCTTGATGCAAGCTATTAAGTTGCGTAAGTTGCGTGGTGACCTCTTGACGATATTGATGATCATTGACTTTTTGTTGCTGTTCGGCTTCTTCCGCTTTGGGGGTTAATAAACTAGAAGCCACTAGCCCCGAAATACCGGCAAAAATAGACACACCCGTTAGAATAACAATGGCCGAAATAACGCGCCCAGCGGTAGTAATAGGGTAATAATCGCCATAACCTACCGTCGAGATAGTAACCAGCGCCCACCAAATAGCGTCTTCTGCGGTTTCGATATTAGAGCCTTCATGGCCCGCTTCTGTCATCAAGATAGCGATGGCACTCCCCCCTAATACCACAAGCAAAATCAGCATCATGGATGCCAGCATGGTGCTTTCGCTGTGCTTTAGTAGGTGGCGAATAACTTGGTTGGCCACCCGTAACATACGCAAGACCCGCAACACCTGAAAGATCCGCCCATAGCGGAAGATATCTATAGCGGGAATAGAGGCAATAAAGTCAATCCAATGGGTGCTTAAAAACTGCTTTTTATTTTTTGCACTAAATAAGCCATAAAAGAAATGACTGAGCAGCACCAGACAAATTCCCGTGTCCAGCTTAAGCAGCAGCTCTTTTTCTGGCTCATTAAAGGGACCAAACTGGTGTAGTACGATAATCACCACTGAAATAATAGATAACACCATCATCACAAGGTCGAAGGCACTGGGTGGTAAAATGCGTACTGTTGGTTTCACGGGCGATCCTGTCCGTTGTTAATTATTAAGATGTGTGCAGTATAGCGAAATAACCGCTTATTATGATGGTCGATGTGTTCGCATAACCTATAAAAACTGTCAGGC
>NZ_JBQDEX010000179.1:0-3023 GCF_052084945.1 Oceanisphaera sp. | reverse complement strand
ATAGCTGGCATACAATCAGTGGTTAAAAATTAAACACTCATGCGTTCGCCCTGCAGTAACGCCATCACATAATTAAAACGCCGCCAGTCTGTAGGGGTGTGTAACCAGCGGCGTAAGTTAAGCCCCAAAAATGCCCAAATATGCCCTGTCACCAACCCTAAAGATAAAAATATTGCCAGTACCACCCAGGCCGATGACCAATATTGCTCTCCTGCCAGGGTAAAACTACTAATAGCTGACACTGCCATCAACCACGCTTTAGGGTTAAGAAATTGAAATAAGGCACCTTGGTACCAGCTCATGCTGTGAGTTGTTGCGCGCATACTTTGCGCATCGGCGCTACCAATTTTGTAAGCTAACCATAATAAATAACCACTCCCTGCTAACTTAAGCCCCCACTGTAAAGCGGGCCAGAACAAAAATAGCTGGCCTAATCCCAATGCGGTCAATAGCATCAGCAACTGCAAGCCAAACATAATACCTAATAACAGCTTCAGTGTAGGCCGATAGCCAAAGCGAGTTGCAGAGCTGGTTAATAGCATATTGTTGGGCCCTGGTGTGCCGCAGGAAGCAAATGCAAAGGCGGCCACTGAAGCTAATAGGGCAAAATCCATGATGTACTCGGCAAATAATACGACAAACGCGTTGTTTTACTCGATTTTGTTGCCGCTGCCCAGTACTTTAACCATTGATTGTGATCGTCCCTACTCGTTTGCCGGGTATATCCGCGCTTATAAAGGCCCATTTTTTATATGTGTAGTAGCAAAATGTTATGATACATCCTAGCTCGTTTCAGGCTCCTTGGTGGGCGAAAAACGCCCATATACAAACCGTTTTTGCTAAATACTTGCATCGAACGCGCATAAAGCACCGCCGTGAGCGCCTTGAGCTCCCTGATGGCGACTTTGTCGATCTGGCCTGGGGCTTACCCGAAAAAGGCGACCAAAAGCCATTAGTCGTGCTATTTCATGGTTTAGAAGGCGATATAAGCTCGCATTATATTCAAGGTATGATGGCGGCGTTGCATGGACAAGGGTGGCAAGCGGTATTGATGCACTTTCGGGGATGTAGCGGCGCGCCCAATCGTTTTTTGCCGTCTTATCACTCTGGTGCCATTGACGATCCCCATTACTTACTCACACTGTTACGCCAGCGTTATCCCGAGCGTGCTATTGCTGCCATTGGCTACTCTTTGGGGGGAAATATGCTGATAAACTATTTAGCCAAACATGCTCGCTCTCCTTTATGTGCCGCAGCTGTTATATCAGCGCCGTTACAGTTATCGGCTTGTGCTGATCGTATTAACTCAGGTCTCTCACGCTGTTATCAGAGCTACTTACTCAAAGGAATGAAAGAGAATTGGCGGCAAAAATTACGCCGCCACCCTCAGCTGTCAGGGTTTAGCGATCTTAGTCGCATTACAAACTTGCGTGAGTTTGATGATAAAATAACCGCTCCAATACATGGTTTTAGCAGCGCACAAGATTACTATCAAGCCTGCTCAGGGCTCCCCCTGCTGGCTAGCATTAGCACGCAAACCTTGATCATACATGCAGCAGACGATCCTTTTATGGATGACACTGTGATCCCCGATGCCAGTGATTTACCTCCTGCTATTACTTATGAGTTGAGTCGCAGTGGCGGTCACCTTGGCTTTATACAAGGCTTGCCATGGCGCCCTAGTTTTTGGCTAGAAACTCGAATAACCCAATGGTTAGCCCAGCAATGGCCACCTTATTTAAAGGACAAAGACGAGTGATTATTCCGTATACTGATTTAAGCGAAGAGACGCTCACTAACTTAATAGAGCAATTTGTATTGCGCGAGGGCACTGAATATGGCGCAGAAGATGTGTCATTGTCTGAGAAAGTACTGCAAGTAAAACAGCAACTTAAAAGCCGTGAAGCTGTCATAGTGTATAGTGAGCTACATGAAAGCGTAAATATACTTCCCGCAGCGCAGTTTAGTGACAAGTCTTGACCTCACCCCAGCGTACTGCGTATAAACATTCACAGATTTATTATTTTTTAGGGTTTTTATGTCTGCCAAGCACCCCATTATTGCAGTGACCGGCTCTTCAGGTGCCGGCACTTCAACCTCTACCGAGGTGTTTCAATCTATGTTTGCTCAGCTGGGGGTGAAAGCCGCCATGCTCGAAGGCGATAGTTTTCACCGTTACACTCGGCCAGAGATGGACGTGGCCATTCGCCGTGCTCGAGAACAAGGCAGACATATCAGCTATTTTGGTCCTGAAGCCAACGACTTTGAGCTATTAGAGCAGTTTTTTAAAGAATATGGCCACACAGGCACCGGTCAGTTTCGTCGTTATTTGCATACCTTTGATGAAGCAGTGCCTTTCAATCAAATGCCTGGTACTTTTACCCCAAGCCAACAGCTGCCCGATGATACTAATTTATTGTTTTATGAGGGCTTACACGGTGGCGTAGTCACAGATGAACATAATGTGGCTCAGCATGTGGATCTCTTGATCGGCATGGTGCCGATAGTAAACCTTGAGTGGATCCAAAAATTGATCCGCGATACGGCAGAGCGCGGTCATTCACGAGAAGCGGTCACTGATTCTATTGTGCGCTCGATGGAAGATTATATTAACTTTATTACACCGCAGTTTTCTCGTACCCATATTAATTTTCAGCGTATTCCAACAGTTGATACCTCTAACCCTTTTAGCGCTAAAGTGATCCCCAGTGCCGACGAAAGCATGATGGTGATCCGTTTTCGTGGCATTAAGGGGATCGACTTCCCTTATCTATTAGCCATGATTGATGGCTCTTTTATGTCGCGTCGTAGCACCATAGTGGTGCCAGGGGGCAAGGTTGGCTTTGTCATGGAGCTAATACTTCGTCCCATGTTAGAGCGTTTACTGGCCACCGGAAAAATCCGGTAATACTAAAGATAGCTGTACGCCTAACGCTGTAAGTTAAAAGCGCACACCGCAATCGGTCGCACTTATACCAATCTGGAAAAATAACTGATCTATTTTTGTTTGTATAAAAAGTCGA
>NZ_JBQDEX010000178.1:0-3206 GCF_052084945.1 Oceanisphaera sp. | reverse complement strand
ATTTCGTGAAAAGAGCGTAAAGCATAGCTATCATAGCAATCAACCCCGAGTGTAGGGTCGAATTTATTCGACCTCTTTAGGCCGTGCTATGGTTTTTAGTCGATTGAAATCGACTCTACAGAAGCCATAAAACCTGAACCGTTAGTTTTCCAGATGGGTATCCGAAGGCTATGTGTTTTTCCGTGTATTGCGTGGCAAAAATAGGGTTACCTTAACATTACTCTTCCTTGCGCACCGCGGCGTCTAGCATGGTGTGCAGTAACTCATGAGCATCAAACTTGGTTAATGCCCTGTCGGCACCGACTTGTTCGGCATAACTTAGGCTCATTTCACTACTTAATGAAGAGTGTAAGATTATCCAAGGCTGGTGCAGGCTTTTGTTATTGCGTATTTGAAACGTCAATTCATAGCCGTCTAACCCAGGCATTTCGATATCACTCACCAATATATCAACCGGATTACCCTGCTCATTGGCGCTAATCATACGCGCTAAAGCATCATTGCCATTGTGAGTAACTTGGTAGTCGATATTTTTACTGTCTAACAACACACTGAGCTGTCGGCGCGCCACCACAGAGTCATCTACCATTAAGATAGAAAAGCCCCGTAAGGTTTCAACTTCCATATCATTAAGCAACACATCTTTGCTGCTTAACGATTCGGGATAGACTTTAGCCAGTAGTAGCTCAAGGTCTAACAGCTGGATCAAATCTGTATCTATGGTCACCAAACCGGTAATAAAGGCATTTTTACCTAAGGCAGTAGGGGGAGGCGAAACATCTTTCCAGTCGGTTTCTACTATGCGCTGTACTTTACGTACCATAAAGCCAATTTCTGTGCGATTTACATCGGTAATAATCACATAGGCGCTGGCTCTTTCTTCAGCGGTTAATGGCGGATAACCAATAGCAGCGGCCA
Organism: Oceanisphaera sp.; assembly: GCF_052084945.1. NCBI lineage: Bacteria > Pseudomonadati > Pseudomonadota > Gammaproteobacteria > Aeromonadales > Aeromonadaceae > Oceanisphaera > Oceanisphaera sp. The sequence goes on along the minus strand of NZ_JBQDEX010000178.1, from coordinate 2,288 downwards.
TATCAATAACAGGCACAGCGGCACCACGAAAGCTGGCGGTGCCAATGACAGCGCCTTGGCTGCTAGGTAGCTTAGTTAAGCGCGGTAGTGGCATGATCTCACGAATTTTCAGTGTCCCTAGGCCAAATAAACGATGACCCGCAAGCTGAAATAGCAGCAGTTTTTGCAGCTGTTTGGATTGTTTACTCATAAGTTCACGCTCTGTTAATAATAAAGGTAATCGACACCGAGTAATGCACGACTCAGGGTGTGTTATGCGGCCATGATATGAAACTGTCGCTGATTAAGTCCAGCCTAAGATGATGTGTTTAGTCTTCCTCAGCACGTTCGCCTTTTATTTGGCGATTAATATGCCAGCGTAATAATTGAGGGTAAGCATCAATGCGCGTAGCTTGCTTAGGCGCTACTGAGTGGGCTTGGTCGCTATCAAGCAGTAAAGAGCTGGCATCTTGCCATGGATAAAATACCGGCGGCTCATTTAATACATAAGCACCTTCTGGATCTATCCATAATAAAACGTTATAGCCAAAGTTGCGATCTGCATCATCAAGAGTTGCCAGCATATTACGCCCGCCTAAGGCTAAATAGGGCTGTTGCGAAAGGCTATAATGATACAAGGTTGGCATAATATCTTTATGTGAGCCTACGCGCGCAGGGTCAAAGTGCCAATCGCGCGCGTTCAGAATATTATCAGGCACATAAAGATAAAACGGTACCCCGCGATCTAACACCTGTTCATTGGGATAAAACGCTTTAACACGGCGCATTTGATGATCGCCCGTAGCCGCAATAAGTGTGTGCTCTGCTAACTCAGAGCCCTTTATATGATCAATAAAGCTACCTAAGGCATCGGATGCGTATTGAAAGGTTGTTAACACCTCATTTGGAGCGATAGAGCCTGGCTCTAAATGTTGCTGATATTGTGGGGTAATGGCTACCGGTTGTGGAGTATAGGTAGCTGGGGTGACATAAGGTGGATGATTGGTCACCGTTAAAATATTAATAAATAATGGCTGTTCTGACTCAGCCAGTAGTTTTTCAGCCAAGCGATAAGCATATTCATCTGGCAGCCCCCAATCTGTCATGTGCTGCTCAGCTTCTGGATAATAATCTAACAGTGTATTTTGGTCATATACAGCATCCACACCCTGTAATGGCAAGTAGTTGACCAAGTTGCGCCACATCATATTACCAGGAGAGATAAAAATATTGCGGTATCCGGCTTTTTTATAAATATCAAAAGGCGTATCAATATCAATAGTTTGAGCCGATGAATGACTAATGCTTTGCACTGGGCTATTAAACAATAACGCGGCTAATGAGGGGGCAGTACCATTATCTTGTGATAAAAAACGGGTAAATAAAAAGTCCTGTTCGAAATGAGGGCGCAACCTACCCAACAGATCATTGCGGCCTGGTTCATCAAACGCCAGCATATTGCTGCCTAAGCCCTCCATCATAGCAACCACCACGTGCGGTGGATATTGCTCAACATAGTCGTTGCGTAATGTGTGCGCATGCAGGCTATCAAAGTTAAGGGCCTGTAATAGTGCTTGGCCTTTTGCTGAGCTCACAGGGCTAAAGTTCACGTCTTGTCTTTTATCTTTTCGAGCCCAAGCCAGTGCCATTAGCGCGTTAGGCGTGAGCTGATTAAGTAACGATAATTCAGAGACTTGTGCATTGCCCCGGCGCAAAGGAAAAGTGCCTAGGCTGCCACGCGCTAATGTGAAAACAAGAGTTATTGTAATTAGCACATAAACAACAAAAAATGGCCATGGCATGCTGCGTTTAAGAGTTTCGGTACGCACTTGATAGTAGGCGAACAGTGTAGGAATAGCAGCAAGAAATAATGCAAGTAAGCTGGCTGCGAGCACCGGATAATCTTGGCCCATATTAGCGAGTACGGCTGAAGTATCATCTTCAAATAGGCCAAAAGCGAATACGTCAAAATGGCGATGATAGGTCTGGTAGTAATAATAGTTACCAATGGCGCTGGCGGCTGTTATTAAGCTAATGAGAGCGATAAAGGGGATGGTTAAATACCGCCACGTTCGCCATCCTTGTTGCCAAGCTGCCATACATAAGCCGGATAGCAATAAAGGAGCTAAAGCCATACCGGCAATGCGCAAGTCATACCGTAAACCTGTCACCCACATACGGCGTATATCGTCCGCCTGCCCCACTAACACCGATGGATCAGTAAACTGCTGAAACATCACATAACGGGCACCTAATAAAACCAGTGTCAGCCAGATGATTTGTGGCCATAGTAAGCGAAATAACAAGCG
>NZ_JBQDEX010000177.1:0-3309 GCF_052084945.1 Oceanisphaera sp. | reverse complement strand
AAAAAATCAGGCGAAATGGCGATGCGACGGTTTAATTATGTGGGGATCCCTCAGAACGGAACGCCAATACGGATAAAATCCATAAAGCGATAGTTGCCAGGCCCCAGTACCAAAGTATTTACCGGTGAAGAGATGGGCGTCATAAAAGCGGTAGAGGCGGCAATGGCAACTGTGACTGCGAAAGGGTAGGGTGAGGCGTGCATAGCTTGAGCGCTCGCAATGGCAACCGGTGCCATTAATACTGCGGTTGCGGTATTAGATATAAATAAGCTAATAAATGCGGTTGTCATAAATAAGGTGGCTAAAATAACACTGGGCCCTGCTCCACCTAATAGACCGAGTAATCCCTCTACTGCCAGATTAATTCCCCCAGTCTTTTGAAGCGCTAAGGCAAAGGGCAGCATGCCCACGATAAGAATTAAACTTTGCCAATGGATACTGCGATATGCGCTGTTCATGTCTACACAACGAAACAGCCCCATTAATAAACAGCCAATTAAAGCGGCGAGTACATTAGGCACAATACCTGTAACCATCAATAACACCATAACCGCAAGGCTTGCGATAGCATAAGGGGCTTGGCTAAGTGCGGGGGCCACTTCATCGACTTCTGCGGGCAGGCTAAGCACAACAAAATCTCGGCTATCGCTTTGTAAGCGTCGAATGTCGTTCCAGTTACCGGCCACTAATAAGGTATCGCTAACTTGCAGCGGTTCATCAATAAAAGTATCGCTAAACGCCGTTAACTGTCGGCGTAGACCAATCACGTTTAGCTTGCGTTGGCTGCGAAAGGTAAGTTCCTGAATGGTTTTTCCGATCAAGTTGGAATGAGGGGGCAGCATCACTTCGGCCACTCCAAGTTCACGATGATGATCAGCAAAATAACTATTTCCCCGTGGCCATAAAGACAAGCTTAATTCTTGGTAAGTGTCCTTCGCCGACAAGTCTGTACCAATCCAATCTATAAGTAAGCGATCGCCACTGTGAATTTCGGTGCTGCCGGTTGCTCCCAATAAAATTTGCCGAAAGCGACGTTGGCGCTCTACGGCAATCACGTTAATACCGTAGTGTTTACGTAGGTGGAGTTCATTAAGCAATTGGCCAACTAAAGGCGAGTCGTCTTTTACTCTTAAGCAGCGCTCTCGGTTGGTAAATGCATACTCATCAATCAAATCACGAATATGATGACGTTCACTTTTGGGCACAGTGCTGGTTTGGTTGGGGCTAAGCCAGCGGCGCATAAGCCGCATATAAATGATGGCTAATAACAAAACAATTAAGCCTATAGGGGCAAAGGCAAAAAAGCTGAACCCTGTTAAATTAGCACGTATTAGCTCACTTTGAATCACCATGTTGGGGGGGGTGGCTACCAGCGTCATCATGCCACTAATTAAGCCGGCAAAACTTAATGGCATCATTAAGCGACCCACAGGAATATTGAGCTTAAGCGCTATGCTTAGCACCACTGGAATAAAAATAGCGACCACGCCGGTGGAGCTCATAATTGATCCTAGCCCTGCAACACTTAGCATCAGTAATACCAGCAGGCGGGTTTCACTTTGACCTGCATGGCGCATTAAAAGCTCACCTAGCTGGTAGGCGACACCGGTTCTAACTAACCCGTCGCCCATAACAAACAATGCAGCAATCACAATGACACTGGGATCACTAAAACCGGCTAAGGCTTCTTCTACACTTAACACTCCACTTAACGGCAGCGCGACTAACACGATCAGCGCAACCGCATCCATTCGCGGACGGTTACGAATAAATAAAGCCACAGCGCTAACCAGTAATACTAAAACCCAAATAAGCTCTATATTCATTGTTAACCAAGCAAGCCACTAATAACACCAAGGTGCTGGCCAGCCTAATAAAAAACGGGCTGATTAGCCCGTTAATTTTTCTTATCTTGTGTACTGCGACCGGTTTAAGGTAGCAAATGCAACATACGGCGTAGTGGCTCGGCGGCCCCCCACAATAGCTGATCACCTACTGAAAAAGCTGACAAGTACTCAGGACCCATATTGAGCTTACGTAAACGGCCAACCGGCACGTCTAATGTACCTGTTACAGCGGCAGGTGTGAGTTCATCCATTGAGCGCTGGCGATCATTTGGGATCACTTTCACCCAATCGTTATGCTCAGCTAATATTTTTTCAATCTCAGGAATTGAAATATCTTCTTTTAGCTTAATGGTAAACGACTGGCTGTGGCAGCGCAGAGCACCGACACGCACACATAAGCCATCAATTGGAATAACCTTGTCTGTGTCTAAAATTTTATTAGTTTCAGCTTGGCCCTTCCACTCTTCACGGCTCTGGCCATTTTCTAACTGAGAATCGATCCAGGGGATCAAGCTGCCCGCCAAAGGCACACCAAAGTTATCTACTGGGAGATCGCCACTGCGAGTTTTCTCTGTGACCTTACGCTCAAGTTCAAGAATGGCAGACGCCGGATCGGCAAGCTCTGTGGCTACTTCATCACGTAACATTCCCATTTGCGTTACAAGCTCGCGCATGTGGCGTGCACCGCCACCCGACGCGGCTTGATAGGTTGAAACAGCAATCCACTCGACTAAGTCTTTTTCAAGCAGGCCGCCTAACGCCATTGTCATCAAACTGACAGTGCAGTTACCGCCAACAAAGGTTTTAGCGCCATTGGCTAGGGCATTACTAATGTGATCGCCGTTGACCGGATCTAATACAATTAGTGCTTCGTCATCCATACGCAGAGCAGAGGCGGCATCAATCCAATAGCCATTCCAGCCTGCTTCGCGCAACTTAGGATACACCTCATTGGTGTAATCGCCGCCCTGACAGGTCAGTACTACGTCTAACTCTTTGAGCGCATCTATGTCGAATGCATCCTGCAGGGTACCAGCGTCGGTGCCAAAATCGGGAGCGGGTTGACCTGCTTGAGAAGTGGTAAAAAAGACCGGTTTAATGCGAGAGAAATCACCTTCTTCAACCATGCGGCTCATTAATACTGAACCCACCATTCCACGCCAACCGACTAAACCTACAGTTTTCATCATTAAATGTCCTTCCTTTGGAAGTGAAGTAAATCAAATTTCTTTATTTACAATACCGATTAGCCGCGCAGGTGCAAGAAATAAAGGTTTTTTTGCTTAAAAAAAGACCAGTTAAGCTTCAAAAAGCACCAAAATAAAATAACACGCTCATATCCAGCTTTGTGTTAGCCGTCATTGCGAGGAGCGTAGCGACGCGGCAATCCAGTTAACGAACAGCGATAAGCTAGAAGCCGGAAGTAAAGTAGTGTACCGGTTGAGTGTCGTCCCCCTTACCC
>NZ_JBQDEX010000176.1:0-3310 GCF_052084945.1 Oceanisphaera sp. | reverse complement strand
CCAGGGATGGCATTTCCCGAGCCCCCATGGATGGGTTTATGGCGTGTCGTGGAAGGTGACTCTGTTTCCTCTCGGTCCAGCTTTAAATCAGATCACATTTTTACTTAGATTGGTATTACTAGCCATCGGCGCTTGTTTAAACTAATATTTTGCTGCGCAAAATCAGCCAGCTGAAGCGGCTTCTACAAAGGCGCGCAAGGGTGAGAAATAGTGTTGAATGTTTGTCTTTAGCATTTGCTACACCAAAGGTTGACCCATTTTATCTTGGGCAATTAAACGTACCACATAAGCAAGCTTAAATAGCGCAGCACTGATCACCAAAGTGATGTGCATAAACACCGTCATGCCCAGTGAAACCTTTTCTTCTTGCAGATAAGCAATGCTTAGCGCCCCGCAACATAAGATAAGAAAAACAATCATAGAAATATTGGCAAGACGAAGTAAACGTGGATGATTCATAATGTGCACCTCAAATGCTTATTTAAGATCATCCTATGCCCACCTGACTCTCTAGTCAATAATAAATAGCAGTCAAAGTGAGTTTTTTGCTTTGATGTAGATCAATAAAGCGACAAGCAGGTGTGTGTTTCTTACCGCGGTCACCCTAGCCCCTGTGGTAAAAAGTTGCTGGTTATAACAGCTGAAAGCTGACCGCTGTGGCTGGCTTTTAACTCAATTGGGCGAGTTGTTCACGATAGGGCGTTAAGTCGCCAATGTGTTCGGCTACCCAGTCGGAGTTATAGTAAGTATCTAAATAACGCTCGCCACCATCACACATTAAGGTGACTAAAGAGCCGCGCTCGCCATTAGCTTGCATGCGCTTGGCCAGCTGTAATACACCCCACAGATTAGTACCGGTTGAGCCACCGGCCTTACGCCCTAAAATAGGCGTTAACCAATGCAGAGTGGCAATACTGGCGGCATCGGGCACCTTAATCATTTCATCGATCACTTCAGGCAAAAATGAGGCTTCCACTCGTGGTCGGCCAATGCCTTCAATACGGCCATTGGCTTGGCTCACCAAGGTGAGATCACCACTTTGATAGCTGTCATAAAACACCGAGTGTTCAGGGTCCACTACCACCAACTGGGTGTCTAGCCCTAAATAGCGGGTATAACGACCCAAGGTCGCTGAGGTGCCGCCGGTACCGGCACTCATCACAATAGCGCGGGGAATAGGGTGGGGCTCTTCTGCCAGTTGGCGAAAAATACTCTCGGCAATATTATTATTACCCCGCCAGTCGGTGGCCCGCTCAGCAAAGGTAAATTGATCCATATAGTGGCCATTATTTTGTTGGGCTAAACGCTCGGCTTCGGCATACACCTGAGAGCCGCTGTCAACAAAATGACACTGCCCACCCAAATGTTTAACTTGCTCTACTTTTTTGCAGGTTGTGCTGCGCGGCATTACGGCGGTAAAAGGCAAACCGAGTAGTTTAGCAAAATAAGCCTCAGATACGGCTGTGCTGCCGGATGACGCTTCTACAATATGAGTGCCTTCCTTTATTTTTCCGCTACAAATGGCGTGTAAAAATAAAGAGCGTGCTAAACGGTGTTTTAGGCTACCGGTAGGATGAGTGCTCTCATCTTTTAGGTAAATATCAATGCCATCTATGCCTGGTATATCCAATAAATACAAGTGTGTGTCAGAGGTACGCAGCTGATCGCTAGATAAAGTTTTAAGGGCAGTACGAGTCCAGTGGTTCATGGCAAGATCCCAACGCTAAGCGTAATAAAAAATAACAATAAAATTATATCCGTAAAGCGTTGTTAATCGGATATGTATTTTGCTGGTATGTTAATGGTTTGCAGTGGGTAACTCTATTAAAGAATGCTTTGGTGATGTTAGCTGCTGCTCTTTGAGGGCTATTTAATAAGGTGTTCACCGGGAGTGGTACCGAGTAAAGCTTTAAAAGCGGCAATGAAGGCCGAGAGACTGTCGTAACCACAGGCCAGTGCGACATCGGTAATACGCATACCTGATTCTAATAATGGCAGTGCGGCCAATAAGCGGTTACGTTGTCGCCATTGGCGAAAGCTCATGCCGGTTTCTTTTTTAAAAGCGCGACTTAAGGTTTTATCGCTAATAGCAAGCGGCGTACTAAAAAATGCTAAGGGTTGGCAACAATCAGGGTGCTTAGCTAAATAACGACAACAGTCTATTAACGGCGGGCTTGTTGGCCAAGGTAGCATTAAGTGACTTACCTTAGCGCTGGCTAGGCGGTCAAGTAACACGGCAACTAATCGTCCCTCTGCACCTTGCTCATCGTATTCAACAGGGAACAGGCTAAAGGCAATAATCAGCTCTTTAAGTAAGGCATCAATGATTAACACTTGGCAGCTTTGCCAAGGAAGGTAGCGAGCTTCTATATATAAGCTGCGAATAACAGTGTTAGCTGAGCAATGCACACCATGCTCTATATTCGGGGGGATCAATATGCCATGGGTGGGCGGTGCCACAAATTGTCCCCTTGGCGTATGTACGTTAATCACTCCGTGAATGGCATAAGAAAGTTGAGCCCAAGGGTGGCGGTGTGGAGCGTGAATGGCGTGATTAGGTAACGACACCTGCTGCCCCAACAGAGGGCGGGGTAATTGGGTTAAATGCTCGAGTTGACTAAGCAGTTGCTGTTGAGAAATAGACATGATGCTGAGCCTCCCAAAAATTAACACTATCTAACTTCTTATGGTTATTCATTCACTAGAGTACTACTTTTGTCCTTTCACCGACACTAGTGGTCCCAATGTCGACAAACTGCAACTCGCTATTCCGTTAATATAATGGCTTACGGTTATTCGGAGAGCATGATGTTGGGCCATTTACGTTTGTTGTTTGATAATTTTACTCTGATTTTGCTGGGAGTGGTGGCCGCCGCCACCTTGTTGCCGGCACAAGGGCAAGGTGCGGTATTTTTTGATGGGTTAACTGTGGCGGCCATAGCACTGTTATTTTTTATGCACGGGGCTAAATTATCTCGCCACGCCATTATTGCTGGAGCCACTCACTGGCGATTACATTTGCTGGTGTTTGGCTGCACTTTTGTGATGTTTCCTGTGTTGGGGGTACTCGCTAAACCGATATTACTGCCATTGTTAGGCGAGCAGTTGTATATGGGGGTGTTATTTTTATGTGTACTGCCCGGTACAGTACAATCGGCGATAGCCTTTACTGCTTTAGCGGGGGGGAATATTCCCGCTGCTGTGTGCAGTGCCTCGGCTTCTAGTATTTTCGGCATTGTTTTAACGCCGTTATTAGCAGGGCAAGATCGCGAACGTTTTTTGAGCAGTTAGCGTCTTAACCTTCGCGTAA
>NZ_JBQDEX010000175.1:0-3346 GCF_052084945.1 Oceanisphaera sp. | reverse complement strand
ACACATTTAACTATTCTGTAAAGTGGACAACCTTAGTTGCCATATTTTTACTGGCTGGTTGCAGTCAAAAAGTAAAAGATGTGAGTGAGTTAGTTAAAGTCGCTACCTTAGGCTACCCCGATGTAGCTATTACTCAGCAACAAATAGATGCCCTACCCTATGCTGCCATTCAGTTTAAATGGGGCCATGGCCCACGGGTATTGTCGGCATTAGCTTTTGCCGAAGGCGAGCAACTCAAGTGGGTAACCCAAGATAAAGCCATGGTCGTCACCCAACACGGGCGCTTAGTAAGCACTGTGGGTTTTAGTCATGATGTGACCTATACCGCTAACTTAGAGAAGGATCCTCTGCCCGAGTTGTTACAGCTCTGGCAACACCGTGATGCCGAAGGCATGCGCTGGTCTACTGAACACGACTGGCAGCCCGGTTATTACAGTGGTTATCAGGCACTCTCGCGCTTTAGTTATCAAGCTCACGAACAAGTCACTATTTTAGATAAGCCGGTAGAGCTGGTTAAATTTAATGAGCAGGTGATTTACCCTAAGCTGGAGGTGGAGCAAAATAATCAATTTTGGTTGTCTCCTACTACGGGCAAGGTCATTAAAAGCATACAGTTTGTTGGGCCCGGCTTGCCGGCGGTAGAAATTACTCTTCTTAAGCCTTTTTCATGAATATAATCTCTCGTGTTTTTATTACGCTCAGCGTGTTTTTTATTTTACCGCTACAGGCCAATTCAGTATCCGTTACCGTTACTCCATTAGCGGGTGACGTTTGGCAATGGCAGCAACCTCAGGCGGTACGCTGGCAGCAATTATTGGGGCAGTTACAAGCAAAAGGCATAGATGCACGTTGGTCACAATTAAGCCTGCCCAGCTCTCACCCTAAAAGGGTGGCTTTAGAGGCTGAGCGCACTCAAGTGCTTAGCGATTTGCACACCTTAGGCCAATATTGGGCGCGCAAGGGCAAACAGGGTTTGTTGCGCAGCACAAGTGCTCTTAGTACCCAACTTAAAAACTTACCTCTTACGGTTAGCCTACCGGTTAATTTTAATTACGATCAAGTGCGTATTAATGCTAATGACAATCCGCTATTAACCGAACATTATCAATTGGCTATTCACCCAAGAGCGACTTTTGTGCACGTTCAGGGTTTAGTGCGCCTGCCCGGTAAACGCCCGTTTGTTGATTCTGCTTTTGCCTATGACTATGGCCGCCGACTCAGTTTATTACCCGGCGCTAACGGCAAAAAATTGTGGATTATTCAGCCCGATGGCGAAGTAATGACCAGCCCTATTGATGCCTTTAGCCCTGAATTTGTAGGTGTTGCCCCTGGTGCTACCTTGTATGTGGGGTTTAAGGCACTGCCCGCTGAGTTTGCTGATTTAAACCAACGCATTATCACCCTATTTGCCAACCGAGAATTTTGATGAAACCCATTTTTCATTATGCCGCCTTGGCCACGGCCATTAGCCTTGCTTTATCTCCTGCAGCTGTTGCCGAGCAACCGGCTCTTACGCCTTTTGTAACCCAGCCGTCGCAATCTGACTTTGGTGGTGTGGGCTTAATTCAAATGCCTTCTGCCCGCATGAATAAAGAAGGCGAGTTTAGTATTAACTATTTTGATACCGACCAATACCGTCGTTATTCTTTATCTTTGCAGCTATTTCCCTGGTTAGAAACCACAGTGCGTTATGTAGATGTGCGAACGCGCGCTTATAGCGGTGAGTTTGGCGTAAGCAATAGCTTTAGTGGCGATCAAACTTATAAAGATAAAGGTATTGATGCCAAGTTTCGGTTATTAAAAGAAAGCCAATGGCTGCCCGAACTTAGTGTGGGCGCTCGTGATTTAGGCGGTACCGGCTTATTTGCCAGCGAGTTTGTGGCGGCTAATAAACGATTAGGGCCATTAGATTTTACTTTCGGTATGGGATGGGGCTATTTAGGTAGCCGCGATAATATTAGTAACCCCTTTTGTGAAGCAAAAGATGGTTTTTGTGAGCGTCCTACTGGCACATTAGGAGGTGGCGGTAAGTTTGATGCAGATAAAATGTTTAGAGGCCCAGCGGCTTTATTTGGTGGGGTAGAATATCAAACCCCTTGGCAACCATTGCGCTTAAAACTGGAATACGACAGTAATGATTATCAAGAAGGCAAGGGGAAAATAGAGAAAGCCGGTAGCTTAGATGTTAATACTCCTATAAACGTAGGTGCGGTTTACAGAGCTTTTGACTGGTTAGATGTACACGCCAATTATCAACGTGGTAATACCTTTGGCTTTGGGATAACCATGCGCACTAATTTTAATGAGCTAACACCCAGTTGGAATGATGTGCCCCACCCCGATTATGATGCCACCCAGCAACCTGAAGCTGACCAAGCTGATTGGGGACGTTTGCAAACTGAGTTAACTGATAATGCCGGTTATAAGCGCACTAATATTTATCAAGACGATACCACCTTAGTGATCAGTGGTGAGCAAACCAAATATCGTGATCGCACAGAGGCGCAAACCAGAGCAGCCGTATTATTGGCCAACCAAGTGCCTAGCGATATTGAGCGGGTACAATTAGTTGAGCGTAAAAAAAGTTTAGAACTTACTACACAAGAATTTGATATGGCAGCGCTGCGCTTAGCAGCTGACAATGCTTATATTGGCGCTAATGTAAGTGATGCCATAACAACTAAAGAGCCAGCGCGTTATGCTAATAGCACAACTTTAGCTGAACATAACCAAAGAGTTCGTTTCGGCATCTCGCCAATCTTAAAGCAATCGCTAGGTGGGCCTGAATCCTTTTATATGTATCAAATAGGCTTTAATGCCAATGTTGAAGCTGATATTACTCAACAATGGCTGGCATCTGCAGGCCTTTATGTAAACTTGTTAGATAACTACGATAAATGGGATAAGGATTATCGAGGTAATACAGACGTATTGCCGCCGGTACGAACCTTGGTGCGTAAGTATGTAAGTGATAATCCGGTGCGGGTAGATAACTTACAGCTCACATGGATGGATAGAGTGGCTGATGGTTGGTATGCCCAAGCGTACGGTGGCTATTTTGAGCTAATGTATGCCGGTGTGGGTAGTGAGGTGTTATATCGCCCGGCGAATAGTAAGTGGGCGATTGGGGCCAATGCTAACCGAGTTAAGCAACGCGATTATGACTCGCAATTTGGCATGTTAGATTACACGGTGAATACCGGTCATGTAAGCGCTTATCTTGAAATGCCTTGGTTAGACGATACCTTGCTGCAAGTGCATGCTGGCCAATATTTGGCAGGCGATAAGGGCGCTACCTTTGATATTTCGCACAAGTTTGACAGTGGCGTAATAGCCGGCGCTTTTG
>NZ_JBQDEX010000174.1:0-3367 GCF_052084945.1 Oceanisphaera sp. | reverse complement strand
GAGGGAGGTGACTCTGTTTCCTCTTTATACTGCATTTAAATAGATCGATTATTTAATCTGTTTGGTATCACTACACAAGCCACGCCGTTGGCAAAAAAAACACCAAGCGGGTGGGCTTGGTGTTTATCTGTCACTCATGTAGGCATAAGGCTGTGGTGTTAATCAGGTAAGGCCTGTACTTGGCAGCCACCCAGCACCAGCTGAGTAATTTGCTGAGCTGCCAGTTCAAAGTCATGATCGTCTAACTCTTCTTTGCCCAGTGTCATAGTAATTTGCCAATTAAAGTCGGCATAAGTTTGTGTTGATGCCCAAATAGCAAAAAGCAGATGCTGGGCATCGACGGCTTCAAGTAATCCTTGATTCATCCAATCGTTAAGTTTGGCACTTAAGGTACGAGTTTGTTCACTGAGACGCTCAATAATATCCTGGGGAAGGTGCGGGGCTCCGTGCATAATTTCGCTGGCAAACACTTTAGAAGCATAAGGATAGTGCTTTGAAATCATTAACTTAGACTTTATGTAAGCGGTAAGTGCCAACACGGGATCTTGATGCTGAATAAAGGGATCTGACGCCGCTAATAAAGGCTCTGTAATACTTTCTAATACAGCGCGATACAGCTTTTCTTTGCTACCAAAATAGTAGTAAATATTTGGTTTGGGCAATTCAGCCAGTTGTGCTATTGCGGCAGTCTTAGTGGCAGCGTAACCGTGTTCAGCAAAAACACGACTCGCAGCGCGTATAATTACTTCTTCGTTTTTTGCTCGTATCCGAGACATAGTCGTTTAAGCTCCAAACCATCATATAAGGCGTTTCTTAGTTCACCCTACCCCAATTTGACTAAAAAATTGAGCAAAAAACATAAAAAAAGCGCTCATCATGGTGAACGCTAATATAAACATGGCTGTTATTGTTCAAGCACAATACGATTTAGAGCCACCAACAAAGCCTGCTAACGACTTAGCTACAGTCTGCAACCAACTCAGCCAATTTGACACCCGCCACAGCGCAGGCTTCATCAACATCAGGTAGATCGCCACTTATCCCCACGGCACCCAATATGTTGTTTTCAGCATCACGGATCAGTACACCACCGGGAGCGGGAATAATGTGGCCATCAGACATAACGTTAACCGCAGACATAAACGCCGGACGCGCTTCAGCTACATCGGCTAAGCCACGAGAGCTGCGACCTAAAGCAACCGCACCCCATGCTTTACCTTTAGCAATATCGGGGCGCAATAGAGTGGCACCGTCTTGGCGTTGAAGTGAAATCAAGTGACCAGCATTGTCTAATACAGCCACAGTAAGAGGGGCAGCAGACACTTCTGCAGCATGGTCAAATGCGCCACGCGTAATAGTTAATGCTTGTTCAAGTTTAATAGTGCTCATATTCTGGACTCCCTGTCGGCAGTAACAATAGACGTTAATTGAGCACTAATAAAACATAAAACACACACAATGTTAAGGACTTTTGTGCGCACCTTACGTAAAGGTAATAGATTGACCACCCCATTGTCTGTGATCAAAAGCACATTTTACGTGCTAAAATGCAAAAATCATTTGCTGATAGCTTGGCATACCACTACGACCAAAAAAGTCGCAAGACGATTGGTATGATTATTGCATAATTAGAACCCAGTCAGAGCAGCACATCAGGTTAGCTAGAAAGACTGCCACCATTAAGTGCGATGAGCTGTGTGCTTATACTATCACTCTATCTATAATATCAATTTCACTGTATATACGAGCATAAGAGTGTTTTGCTCCACCGGCCTTCGGAGATAAATATGCTAGATTTACGGCACATATCCACCTTTAACCGCTTTATGTGTTGGTTATTACTCAGCTGCACTATAGTAAGCTTGCTACCGGGTAGCTTATTCACCGGCTCTTTTGGTGAATGGTTATATAGTTATCGTCTGCTATTTGTACTTGGCATGGTCGCCTCTGGCGCTTATTTTGTTTCTCATGCTGCGATAATGTTATTTCAACACTTGTTTTCTCGTAAGCAACGCATGATGCAAGAAAAGCTATTAAAAGAGTTACTCGATTACTTAGATGCCAATGAGAAGTCGGTATTACGTGAGTTTGTGATCCAACGCAAAAGCGTCATAAAATTGCCAGTGACAGAGCCTGCCGTCAAAAACTTACTAGAGCAAGGGATACTCACCTATGCCTTTGGTGAGCCTGGCGAGGCGGGATTAAATGCCATTAAGCCACTGATGATCAGTATAGAAGCGCGTCCGTTATTAACATTTAAGGTGCTAGGCCTAAACCCTAATAACATGACTGAAGAACAAAAAGACCTGATCATGAACACTCGCCCCCGCTATGCCTACAAGCAACTAGACCGTCATTAGCTCAGAAAGCAGTGCCAGAAGCCGCTGTTCATCAAGACGGGGACACTGCCAAAGAATAACAATGTGAGCGGTTTATTTTTAAGGTAGATGTCATATCTTAAAGCGTTGTAATGTGGCCGCTTTTATAAACTAAAAAGCCCCTAAATGGGGCTAAGTAAACGGATGCGGATGGTATTAAAATATCAATTCGTGTTCTAGCTGGTTACGCCACTTCATAGTAAACGGCGGTTTTGGCTGTCTCTTCAGCAAGAATTGACATAGCAACAGGCACGCATTTACCGCACTGTGTTCCCACTGCCAGTTCTTTCTTTAACCGTTTAAACTCACTACCACCGTCTTTTATCGCGGCGCGTAGCTGACTGTCAGTAATACCTTTGCATAAGCATACATACATGTGATAACCCTCCGCATTCGATAGAGTGAATCTAAATGATATTGGTTATCAATGCAAGGGTTATTACTTAAAACTTTAGTCTCGCGCACAGCCCCACTCGTTTACTGCCTAAACTCTGAATCTAGCATTGGGGCCAGCTTGGATAAGTCGTAGCCTGCAGCCGTTGTCTGTTGCAAAAGCTGCTCGCTGGGCACCTTTGCTGCCTGAGATAAAGCCCACAGAGTAATAGAACGCGTTCCTGTGCGGCAGAAAGCCAAAACGGGCTCGTCAGTTGCGCTCACCAGCTGTTTAAACTCACTCACATTAGCGCTGGTAAACTGCCCTGGCGTAATGGGCAACCAATACCAGTTCAACCCTAAGCTACGCGCTTGCTCGGCCAGTGCAGCAGCGCTAGGCTGCTCTGAGGCTTCACCATCAGGGCGGTTACAGATAACAGTGCCAAATCCGGCATTTTTAAGCGCGACTAAGTCATCACCAGTCACTTGATCAGCGACCGAAAAATCAGCAGTAACAGATTTTATTTCCATATTATACCTCTATAAAAACGACTTATGGGTTACGCCTCACGCCTCACGCCTCACGCCTCACGCCTCACGCCTCACGCCTCACGCCT
>NZ_JBQDEX010000173.1:0-3527 GCF_052084945.1 Oceanisphaera sp. | reverse complement strand
GGCTTTACTGTGGCCAGTTTATGATCTTGGCACGGTTAATGTTACTTACCTTTGATACACTCACTTTAGCGACGTTGCTATTAATGTGAGGGCCTGAAGATGAGCAAAACGCTTGATATTAAACACCATGGTGCTGTGTTGGGTGTGACCGGTTCGTGCCACGAAGTGCGAGTCGGAGATTCGGGCATACTGATTGATTGTGGCTTGTTTCAGGGAACCGATTTTCGTGAAGACTTAGATATCGACTTTGATATTGAGCATATTCGCGCGCTGGTGGTGACGCATGTGCATGTGGATCACGTAGGGCGTATTCCCTATTTATTGCTGGCGGGCTTTACCGGACCTATTTTTTGTACCGAGCCGTCTGCCATTTTATTGCCCGCCATGTTAGAAGATGCGCTTAAGTTTAGTGCTAAGCACAGTAAATCAGTGGCTAAGCAGGTACTCAAGCAAATGCAGCGCCAAATCCGCCCGCTGCCTTATGCGCAGTGGCAGCCCTTGCTTGGCACCGACATTCGCTTTAGGTTTCAACAGGCGGGGCATATTTTAGGCTCGGCTTATGTGGAATGTGAAGCTGCGGGTCAGAAAGTGACGTTTAGCGGCGACTTAGGAGCCAAAGATTCTCCGCTTATTATAAAAGCGACGCCTCCTAGCCCGTGCGAGATATTGGTATTAGAAAGTACTTATGGCGATCGGGAGCATCCTAGCCGAGTGGATAGACGTTTGCGCTTAAAATCAGAAATAGAGCAAAGCTTTACCGATCAAGGTTTAGTGTTAATTCCCGCTTTTAGTTTGGGGCGCACTCAAGATTTATTATATGAACTAGAAAGTATTATCCACGACTTTGGCCAAGATAACGTGACAGAGCAAGTGTTATGGAATGAACTTGAGATTATTGTCGACTCCCCCTTGGCAGCAAAAATAACCAGCTTATACGGTGATTTAAAATACCACTGGAACCAAGATGCACAAGCCTTGCTAAAACAAGGCCGCCATCCGCTTATATTTTCGCAGTTAACTGTGATTGATGGCCATGAAGATCACCTACTTTGTCTCGAAAATCTCTTAAAATCAGATAAACCAGCGGTGATTATTGCCGGATCGGGGATGTGCGCGGGCGGGCGAGTCGTAAATTATTTAAAGGAGTTATTACCTGACGCACGCCATCATATTTTGTTTGTGGGCTTTCAGGCTGAAGATACTCCAGGGCGGGTGATTGTTGAGAACGGACCCCGTTTTGATGGGGTGGCGTTATTAACGGATGCCAGCGATGATTATGCTTGGGTCGAGTTAGACGATGAGCGTATTGCCATTAATGCGCTTATTCATAAAATAGATGGCTACTCGGCTCACGGCGACCAAAGTGACTTACTTGCCTTTGCCCAAGCCATTCCCTCAACCCTTAAGCAAATTCGTTTAGTGCACGGCGACACCGAGGCAAAGTTGATATTAAAAGCTAAGTTAGAAGCACTCTTGCCCCATGTTGAGGTGATGATCCCACAGACTGAAGGTGACGACTAAGGTCACAGGCTTATTTAGCCAGCGTGTTAATGAGCTTTGCAGGAACACCTGCCACCACAGTGTTGGCTGCTACGTCTTTGGTAACCACGGCGCCGGCGGCCACCACGGCATTTTCTCCAATCGTAACCCCGGGTAATATCATGGCCCCAGCCCCTAACCAAGCATTGTTCTTTATAACAATTGCACTGAGCTTAAGGTCTCGCCGTTGTGTGGGCTCAAGTGGGTGATCTTCGGTGATTAAGCTGACTTTGGGGCCTATTTGTACATTATCTTCAATGGTAATGCCGCCCATATCTAAAAAGCTACAGTCGTGATTAATAAATACATTATGACCAAGGGTAATGTGCTGGCCAAAGTTAGTATGAAAGGGCACCAGTATAATGGTGCTGGCTGCTATGTTGTGGTTAATGATCTCGCTTAAGCGGCCACGGCTTTGATTGACGCTTGTTGAGTTATTAAGTTCTACTGAGAGTTTTCTGGTTCTGGCGATTTGTCCCCATACCTTTTTCATATCAGGGGCATCGTTTTTAATGATGCCACCGGCGAGCATATTGGCAAAAATTCCACTGTGCTGTTGACTCATAAGCGAAGCTGTCCTGTTATACTTATCGAAGTAAAAATATGATCTGATTTATCAAAAAAGACAAGGGCGAGTGCGCCCTTGTCTATATGGTGATTCGCTATTGGTATGGTGAGCGAGTGCGTTACACCGGATAGCGTGCAATGACTGCCAAGTCGTGGCCACCAGGAATATCTTGCTTGCGTACTGCCATCACCTTGGCACCGGTGCGAAAAGCGCGACAGGTGATTTCATCAACAATGCCGTAATTCATGGCGTCACTTTCGTTATCGAAGATAACTTCACCTGTCTCATCATCAACAAAGCCATTAACTACCCCATCAATATCCACCAATAGCTGTTCAATACCGCCAAAAGTAGCCAGTCGTGCTGCACTCGAAATATCAGTCGTAGTGCGATTTTGGCTGGTGCGAGTATCAAATAACTGATGAAAGTTAGCAATAATACCGGCGTAGTGTGCATCGAGTAGTGGGCGTGCCGCTGTGGCCAACTGGGTTTCGCTGAGATGCTCAGGGTTGCCGGTAATAATGTTGGGCAATATGGCAGTGGAGCTTAATGAGCGAAACAGTGCCGCTAATGGCTGGGTTGCTGCTAATAATAATGGTTGCTGACTCTGCATTAATAGCGGGCGCAGCGCGGTATTCACTTTACGAGCATAGTTAGTTAAATACGCTTTGTGGCTTTGCCCACTGGGGCGATGACCACTGCCTTTAAAGTCTTTATCAATCAGCTTATTGGTGGCCTCTGCCGCATCGCTGGGTAAGTTGGGCACCTCAATCACACGAGGCGGTAAGTCAGGGGAAAGTTCAATGAGGCGCACGGCATTTTCTGATAGCGCTAAAATGTGGGCGCTATGGCTAAAGGTAATGGCCCGTAGCAGCGGCTTTAAATGAAAGCGATCTGACACTTCAACAATATCGGTTAACTTATTGGCCAAGCGAAAGGTGTGCAGTGATTCAGGGGTTGCCAAAATGGCTAAACTGTTGGCTTGGTGCTCCCAAAATTCATCATCAGCCAGCAAGTCTGCGAATTTATCTTGCAAAGCCTGAATATGTTGGCGTTTATCAAATCCGGTTTTTTCAAGCTGACTAATAGCCTGTTTAACAAGCGTATTAAGATGAGTTCGACTTTGTTTTATCTCGCGGCCAATCGGCGAAGTGGGTAGGTAGATTGAGATGCACGCTTCAGAGCGCATCAGGTTGAGATCACCGATTTCATCGGTACTAGGCATATCTACGTAATACATTCAAAGCCCCTTGTAAGTCCAAGTTCTCGAATGTTCAACATAGCACAATAAATAGAGGAATAAAAAGTAGTTATCACTTAATTTAATTTTTAGTGATGTAGACTTATTTACTTTATTTGTGTTTTTTATATTTGGTATGCGAAAGCGTTCATTTTCTGTAGTCAATGCGTGAGAATTAAA
>NZ_JBQDEX010000172.1:0-3543 GCF_052084945.1 Oceanisphaera sp. | reverse complement strand
GGCGCTCGGCGCTATTTGTTACTTCGTTGGCACCTGTAAAAATGCACACACTTCGTCTAATCGTGCTTGGGTATCTTGGTAGCCTAAATCAATGAGTTCACGGCAATACCCTTGCTCAAACAGTAAGAAACTCGCAAGCCCAGTGGCATCCCCTGCATTGACCCCAAATAGGCGTAATAAAGCCCGAATATTGTAGGGCAGTTTATGAAAATGCTGATGGGTAAGATCATCTAAGTTTTTACTGGGCTTAAGCACTAAATTATCAATATGGCGTAAGGCTAGCTGCTCATGTTTACGCTCGGGTACCAGTTTTATAGTGTTATTAATCCGCTGTAACCGCTCTATATCTGAAGTGAGAGCATCAGTAAATACCGTATCTAACAAGTGACCGGCAATATCAGAGCTGCTCGGATCACTGGGTAAAGTGTGGGAGTCGACTTCGTCTGGGCCCAAGCTAATGATTAAAATACGCTTAGCGCCTAAATGAATAGCAGGACTCAGTGGATTTAGCTGGTGAATAGAGCCATCACCATAATGATGGTTTTGGAGTAAACAGGGTTTAAAAATAAAGGGCAGGGCACTGCTGGCCATTAAGTGCGGCGGGGCAATAATAGCCGAACGCCCCGAACGGCCCGCTCTTGCCCAGGGTTGATGATAAGGCCGCCCCTGATAAAAGGTGGTGGAGTCACCGGTATTGTAATTAGAGGCAGTAATAGCCAACACTTCTAATGCGCCATAGAGCAAATTATTATCAATTCGCGGAAAATCAATCACCTTTTCTAGTAACCGCTCTAACGGGCTATTATCAAACAGTGGCAGGGCGATTTGGCTAGGTTTGCCTAATAGACCGCGCAGTAAGCTTTTAAGCGAGTGGCTAATCACCTTACTCAGCTGTAAGCGCAGTACATCTTCAGTTTTTAGGTGTCGCCATACGTACTCTAATTTACGTACGCCTAAATGAAAGCAAGAGGCGTAACATGCCAAGGCAGTTGCATTAATAGCGCCGGCGGAAGTACCGCTTAGAATAGGAAACGGAATCGCCTGCCCTCTAGGGTAGCACTCAGAAATCGCCTTCAGCACTCCCACCTGATACGCAGCACGCGCCCCTCCACCTGTAAGCACCAAAGCGCAGGAGTTATTCTCATCATCTACCATGCATCACTCCCTTTTCAGCCATTATAGAAGCTTGGCTGTCGGCTACAAAGCCTAGCCTAACTAAAGACGACAAAACTGTGAAGCGTAATACCAATCTACCCCGAGCGTAGGGTTAAATTTATTCGATCTCTGTTGCCTCTCCTTACGCACCGAGTTGTCAGCAGGTCGCCCCCACAGGCGACTCCATAGCATAGGAACGAATGAAGGGATCTGCCATCACATGACAAGGATGTCATGTGTTTGAGCGCCACAGGGAGGTGCTTGCAGCGTGTCGGTGTAGGAGGCCCTTTGTTCGGCCTGTACTGTGAAACTAAATAGAACAGCTAGTTTTCCTGATTGGTATTACTTTAACCATCAGCCCGGTATTTGCGATAGCGGGCCTATGCCACATACAAAAAAGCCCCCAGCCATAATACCGACCGGAGGCTTTTAGCATTATATTATCGCTAATTATCGCTTAGTGGCGGCTATCAGCTGTTGCGCCATATCGGCGGTGGCCACTTCTTGTTTTTCACCTTCACGGCGCGTTTTATATTCCACTACGCCTTTTTCTAAGCTGCGATCACCAATAATCACCGTATGAGGCACACCTAACAGCTCCATATCGGCAAACATCACACCGGGGCGTTCTTTACGGTCATCAAAAATCACTTCAATGCCGGCGGCGGTCAGTTCGTTGTAAAGATTTTCTGCCGTTTCTTTAACGGCAGCCGATTTGTGCATATTCATCGGAATAATCGCCACTTGGAAAGGGGCAATGGCCTCGGGCCAGATAATACCGCGTTCATCATGGTTTTGCTCAATGGCCGCCGCCACAATACGTGACACCCCAATGCCGTAACAACCCATTTCTAACACGCAGGCCTTGCCTTGCTCATTAAGTACAGTGGCATTCATTTTGCTGGAGTAATTATTACCTAGCTGAAAGATATGGCCCACTTCAATGCCGCGTTTAATCTGCAATACACCTTGACCACAAGGGCTAGGGTCGCCTTCTTGTACATTACGTAAATCGGCAACGCCTGGCAGCTCAAGGTCGCGACCCCAGTTAATGCCAAAGTAATGTTTATCTTCTATATTGGCACCGGCGGCAAAGTCGCTCATTACCGCCACTGCGCTGTCTATAATCACTGGCACTGGCAGGTTTACTGGGCCAAGTGAACCTGGGCCCGCGCCGACTAAGTCACGAATTTCTGCATCAGTGGCAAAAGTAAGTGGGCTGGCCACTTGGGCTAAGTGTTCAGCTTTCACTTCATTCAGCTCATGATCGCCGCGCACCATTAATGCCACCAATGGCGAGCCTTGATCTTCGGCGGCGTGCACCAATAAGGTTTTAACGGTTTGCTCAATTTTTAGCTCAAACTGCTCAACCAGCTCATTAATGGTTTTCGCATTGGGCGTATCCACTACAGTCATGTCTTGAGTTGGCGCATCAGCCTGTGCTTTAAGTGACACCGCCTCGGCTTTTTCTATGTTAGCGGCATAATCAGACTCGCTAGAAAACACAATATCGTCTTCACCGCTGTCGGCTAACACATGAAACTCATGAGAAGCACTGCCACCAATGGCACCGGTATCCGCTAATACGGCTCTAAAGGTCAGTCCCATGCGCTCAAAAATACGGCTATATGCTTGGTACATCTCTTGGTAAGTCTGCTCAAGACTTTGTTGAGAGGTATGAAAAGAGTAGGCATCTTTCATAATAAACTCGCGAGAGCGCATCACCCCAAAGCGGGGGCGTACTTCATCACGAAATTTAGTTTGTACCTGATACAAATTCAGGGGCAGTTGTTTATAAGAAGCGATTTCGTTGCGCACCACTGAGGTGATCACTTCCTCGTGGGTGGGGCCTAATACAAAGCCACGGTCGTGGCGGTCTTTAATGCGCAATAATTCGGGGCCAAACTTATCCCAGCGGCCGGTTTCATGCCATAACTCAGCAGGCTGTACCACTGGCATCATCATTTCTACCGCACCGGCACGATTCATTTCTTCGCGCACAATGGCGGCAACCTTATTCAATACTCGCAGACCGCTAGGCAACCAAGTGTAAAGGCCAGAGGCCAGGCGGCGGATCATACCTGCGCGCAACATAAGCTGGTGACTGATCACCTCTGCGTCGCTGGGAGTTTCTTTAAGAGTGGAAAGCAAATATTGACTGGTGCGCATGTGCTAGAACCTTTTATGTGCTAAAAACCATAGTAGCTGAAAGCTGATGGCGATCTAAAAACCGAAAGGCGGTAATTGTAGCAGGGCAAGCACAAGAGCAGAAGAAGAAAACAGTTTGGCGCTGATCAGCACGGCTTGCTCTACATTTTAGCCATCTGATGGGGTTGCACTATATTGTTATGCGCCCTTATTTCGTCTTTGCGAGCGTAGCGCGGCAAT
>NZ_JBQDEX010000171.1:0-3658 GCF_052084945.1 Oceanisphaera sp. | reverse complement strand
AATAAATTCGCCCCTACGAAAAACCAGAGCGACTCCCTTTGGTCATTGCGAGGAGTGCAACGACGCGGCAATCCATTTAATAAACAGCTATACGCTGAGCGCCTAACGAAAAAACAAAACCGCATTTTTCTTTAACGTAACGCGTTCGGCGTTAGACGTAGCGCTTTCTTTTTGGAATGGATTGCCGCGCTACGCTCGCAAAGACGAAATAAGGGCGCATAACACTATAGTGCAAAGCTTTGACGTCCAACAGAGTATCTACAAAAGTAAAAACACCGGTTTGGCTTGGGTACTTTTATGTTCTACGTAAAGCGTTCTGCGTACAGCGGTTGACTGTTGTTATCCGTCATTGCGAGCGCAGCACGGCAATCCAGTTGTGTCTTTGTCTAACAGCTTAAGGCTAATCGCGCTCAAAGTGAGCTGGGGTTGGTTTTACGTAAAGCGGTCGGCGTACAGCGGTTGACTGTTCTTTAAGTGATCTGGCACAAAGACTTGATTGAGTTTTTTATGGAAAATAGATGAATGTAGTTGCGGATGACACTGTTTATCATTTAGATGTGTGTTGCTTACTGAGATTGTCTGGGTATAATCCTAAACGTTAATTGTTCTCACTCAACCAAATGGATTTTAACTATGTCTAAGACGAGTAAACTAGGTTTATCTGCAGCAGCCTTGTTAGTTGCCAGCTTCACCGGCCAAGCATTTGCTGAAGAAGTGAACGTGTATTCTAACCGCCAAGACTTTCTGATTAAGCCCATTATTGACACCTTTACCGAAGAAACCGGTATTGATGTGAATGTGGTATTTATGAAAAACGGCATGGGTGAGCGTCTAGAGCGTGAAGGCCGTTTATCGCCAGCAGACTTAGTATTAACCGTTGACGTTAGCCGCTTGATGGACGTAGTAGACAAAGATCTAACCCAAGCCGTTGAGAGTGATGTATTAGAAGAGAATATTCCGGCTCAGTATCGTGATGCAGACGGTAAATGGTTTGCCGTAACCACCCGTGCCCGTGCTATATATAGCTCCAAAGATCGCGTAGGTAAGCGTGACGATATTACCTATGAAGAGTTAGCTGACCCTAAGTACAAAGGAAAAATTTGTACTCGCAGCGGTAAACACCCTTATAATGTGGCGCTAACTGCATCTATGATTGACGAGCACGGTGTTGAGTACACTAAAACTTGGTTAGAAGGTTTAAAAGCGAACCTAGCGCGTAAGCCTCAAGGCGGTGACCGTGACCAAATTAAAGCCATTAACGATGGCGTGTGTGACTACGCACTGGGCAACAGCTATTACTACGGCGTGATGTTGAGCGACGAAAAGCAGCGTGATGCTGCAGAAGCGGTTTATATTAACTTCCCGAACCAAGATGATCGTGGCACACATGTTAATATTTCAGCGGTTGCGCTAACTAAGCACGCTAAAAACAAAGAATCAGCTGTTAAATTGATGGAGTTTTTAGCCGGTGATGAAGCACAACACTTATATTCATCCGCTAACCATGAATATCCAGTAAAACCAGGTGCTGATGCATCTGAACTGGTCAGCAGCTGGGGTGACTTCGATGCCGATAAACGCCCACTGGCTGATGTAGCAAAACATGCTAAAACAGCCGTTGAGTTGGTCGACGAAGTTCAATACGACCTTTAACAAGACGGGGGCTGTGCCCCCGCTTTGAGTTATCAATGAAACGACCTGGTTGGACCGTCAGCAGTTGGGCATTAGCCCTGCTGCTGATTTTGCCTATAATGGCACTAATATATGAAGCACTGTTACCCACAGAAGATATTTTTAGTCATCTGTGGGGAACGGTGCTTCCTACGTATATTGGCAACACCTTTTGGTTGGTGTTGCTGGTGATGGCGTTTAGCTTGCTTTGTGGCGTGCCGGCCGCTTGGCTGATGGCCATGTGTGAGCTACCCGGCAAACGCTGGTTGCAATGGGCGCTTATTTTACCGCTGGCCATGCCCTCCTATATTGTCGCCTTTGTCTATACCGATTTGTTAGACTTTTCGGGGCCCATACAAAGCAGCCTCCGCCACTGGTTTGGCTGGACCTCTGTTGCTGATTATTACTTTCCTGCAATTCGTACCCTAGGCGGTGCCGGTGTTATTTTGGGGCTGGTGCTCTACCCGTACGTGTATTTGCTGGCGCGCACTGCCTTTATGGAGCAATCCACAAGCTTGATCCAATCAAGCCGTTTGTTGGGCTGTAGCCCGTGGCAAAGCTTTAAACGCATTAGTCTGCCGCTGGCGCGCCCCTCTATTGCCGTAGGGCTGTCTTTGGTGGCCATGGAAACATTGGCTGAGTTTGGTACGGTCAACTTTTTTGCGGTGAATACGCTGACCACAGCGGTGTACGATACTTGGCTTGGCTATGGCAGCTTAAATGCTGCGGCAAAAATTTCGGCCATTATGTTACTGGTGGTCATGTTACTGTTGAGCATGGAGCGCATGAGTCGCCAACGCCAACAAGTGTTTCAAAAAAACATGGGCCACGAGCAACAAGCGGGTTATCAGCTGTCGGGCATAGCCAAGTGGGGCGCGTTAGGGTTTTGCTGGACGCTGGTATTACTGGGCTTTTTACTGCCCTTTGTTATTTTGTGTTATCACGCTGCGCACTATTTTGATCAAGCGTGGAATAGCCAGTTTTTTGAGTACAGCTTTAATAGCTTATTACTGTCGACCCTAGTGGCAGGCATTGCGTTAATGGTGGGCTTGTTATTAGGCATGAACCACCGGTTGACCGGAAAAACCGCCTCTGTCTTGCCGATGCGGTTAGCCTCTATGGGTTATGCCTTGCCAGGTACGGTATTGGCGATTGGGGTATTGGTGCCCTTAACCAGTCTCGATTTTGCCATTAATGATGCCGCGCTTTGGTTGGGCGTGACTGAGCCAGGCCTGCTGTTTACCGGCACCATGGTCGCGATTGCCTTTGGGTATTTGGTGCGTTTTGGCGCCATGGCCATTGGCTCGGTAGAAAGCAGTTTGGGTAAGGTGTCACCCTCATTAGATATGGTGACACAAACCATGGGCTACAGCCCCAGCGCCATGATGATGAAAGTTCATATGCCGCTTATTCGCAAGGGTATGTTGGCCGGTGCCCTGTTAGTGTTTATTGAATGTATGAAAGAGCTGCCTGCGGCACTCTTGCTAAGGCCATTTAACTTTCAAACCTTGGCCACCTACGTATATCAGTTTGTGTCTGACGAGCAGTTAGAGCTAGGGGCTTTGCCCGCTATTGCCATTGTGCTGGTGGGGTTAGTACCGCTGATTTTCTTAAACCGATCATTGGAGCAACAACACTGATGGCGGCACTTGATGTAAAAAACTTAACCTGTAGTTATAACGGCAAAGCCATTTTAGATGACTTGTCATTGCAGGTGAATGAAAATGAAATTATGTGCTTACTGGGAGCCAGTGGCTGCGGTAAAACCACCTTATTAAAAGCCATTGCTGGCCTCTTGCCGATTCGCGAGGGCGAGATCCATATTCACAATACCTTGATGAATGGTAATGGTGTTGCCGTGGTGCCTGAGCAGCGCAATATAGGTATGATTTTTCAAGATTATGCGTTGTTTCCGCACTTAAATGTGGCCAGAAATGTCGCCTTTGGCTTGCAGTGCAAAGAAACCAATAAAGCCTTTATTAAAAAG
>NZ_JBQDEX010000170.1:0-3820 GCF_052084945.1 Oceanisphaera sp. | reverse complement strand
GTACACAAAAATCCGAAAACAGTGGATATGCCTGAAGCGGCGATATTATCTAACACCCAGCTCGCTCAGTTTAAACCCAAAGCAGATCAGTTAATGGCTCAATTAGGCAAGTTTAGTGACATTATGGTGGCGAGAAATTAATCTCTCCTGCGGGGGAACTGTAAGCAAGAGTAAAGATATAGGTGTGTATATTTAATAGCAGTCGTATTAAATAAGTAGTCAGTTTGTGCTGCCTGTAAAGCCGAACAAAGGGGCCACTACACCGACACGCTGCGGGCTAATGATATTCATCACGGCGAGACAGGCTCGCCCCATCGGGCTTCAACACATGACTTCCGAGCGCCATGGACGGCATTTCCTGAGCCCCCATGGATGGGTTGATGGCGCGTCGAGGGAGGTGACTCTGTTTCCTCTTTATACTGCATTTAAATAGTTCGACTATTTGTGTTTGGTATAACGTACCGCTCAAAGTTTTAGGCGTACTGAGCGGGGGTAAAGTCATCTACTTTGCTTAAACGATGCTGCCATAATGCCGCTTCTTGACTTAAGTTAGGGTAGGCAATGGCAGTGTGTTTTCCCCAAATAGGCGCCGGCCAAGCAGCATCGGTGCTAAATCGCGCCACATGATGTAAATGTAACTGAGGCACCATATTACCCAGAGCCGCCACATTGATTTTTTCGGCATCTAATCCCAATTCCATCAGGCTGGCCACCGCACAAGACTCCCGCATCAGTTGCTGTTGATCCGCCTCGCTTAAATGGTGTATTTCGCGAATATCTGCGCGTTTAGGCACTAAAATCAGCCAAGGGTATTGGCAATCGTTCGCCAGCAAGACCAAGCTTAATGGCAGCTCACCCACACATTGCGTGTCAGCAGCTAATTGCGGGTGTAAATGAAACTCGCTCATTTAAGACCTTCGGCATGGCGGCGCAGATACGCAATAATATCTGCCGATTCATATAGCCAAACATACTTTCCCGGTTCAGGTTCAATACGCAAGCAAGGCACCATGCGCTGGCCACCGCCACTCATCAAGGCTTGTAAATGCTCGCGCTGAGTGATGTCGCACTCGGTTATTTCAAGGTCGAGGTCATCGACCACACTTTGTACGCGGTCACAAAAAGGGCACCAGTCTTTTCGATAGAGCGCTAATTGGTCGGTCGCTTCTACCATAGGCGCGGTGTTTGACTCAGACGAGCCACTTTTAAACCAATCAAATACCGACATACTCACCCCCTATTGAGATTAATGTGACTCAGCGTTAACCAAATTAAACGCTAAATGAAGAACCACAACCGCAGGTGCTGGTTGCGTTGGGGTTAGTGACCAAAAAGCGAGAGCCTGCTAGCCCATCAATATAATCGACAGTGCCACCGACAAGATATTGTAAGCTCATGCTATCTACCACCATAATAACGCCGTTTTTTTCAACCACGGTATCACCATCATTGGTTTTTTCATCGAAGGTAAAACCATACTCAAAGCCCGAACAACCACCGCCGGTAATATATACACGCAAGCGTAAATCGGGGTTTTCTTCTTCCCTGATCAACGCTTGGACCTTAGTGGCTGCCGCATCACTCATCTGGATTGGCAAGGGGATTGCTTCGCTCATCACTACCTCTTGAATTAATGATTATCTGAAATTATCCAATACCCGACCAACTAGGTCAAGTATTGTCCGGTATCGGCCAATTGAGACTTAAAGTTCGATCCGCCCTGTTATTCAATGTAAGCCGTAACTCTAACGTGCGCGCTTGACTATCTACGGGTAGACGCAGTTGCCCTGTTAAGACCTGAAAATGACGAAAATCCAAGCTAACAGGTGCCACACCCAGCATATCATCCGTCAGTATCACTGAATGCTCCTTGTGTAGGGCTCGCACGCTAAGGCGCGCTTGCCCTGTTATTTTTTGGCTGCTTTGCGTTGGCTGAAATAACACCAACCGATAGGCAAACATGCCAGGCTCAGCCAGCGCCACTACCTCTTCTTGCGTCAACAGTAGCTCACCACCAACCGGAGACAACACCTGCCGATACAGCGCTAACTCTTGGGCTTGCTCGCTTAATTGCTCTGCTTGTGCATCAAGCAGAGCAAGTTGACTCTCTTCGGCACTCAGCAGCGTTTGCAAATCAACACGTAGTGCCAGTAAAGCTTGCTGATCGCGCTCTGCGGCTAGCCTGTGCTGTGCTAATAACTGGTCTTGTTCTGCATAACGCAAGCCTAAATAGCCCGTTATCAGTAGTAACAACATACTTAACAAAGATAATACCATTAAACGGCGGCTGAACGGCGATGGCATAATCGGCTCCTTTAATATTAGCGGCAAATTGTGCCAAAGCCTGAGACTTGGCGCCAGCAAGATTCAAGCGTTGGGCAATCTTTGTTATAGTCTGCACACCTTAGCAGCATTGGCTGCTACCGACCCCATTCAAAGGATGCTGACATGTCCAAGTCTGATGATTTATTTACCAAAGCGCAGCTGGTTATTCCTGGCGGCGTTAACTCTCCCGTTCGTGCCTTTAATGGTGTAGGCGGCACGCCTCGTTTTATTGAACGTGCCGATGGTGCCTACATTTATGATGCTGATGGCCAGTCTTATGTCGATTATATTGGTTCTTGGGGACCGATGATCTTAGGCCATAATGCCCCAGTAGTACGTGACGCCGTGATAGAAGCCGTTGAACGCGGTTTAAGCTTTGGCGCCCCGACAGGGGTAGAAGTGACGATGGCCGAAAAGGTCAATGAACTGGTGCCCTCTATGGAACAAGTACGCATGGTGAACTCCGGCACCGAAGCCACCATGAGCGCCATTCGTTTAGCTCGAGGCTTTACCAACCGCGACAAAATTCTTAAATTTGAAGGCTGTTACCATGGCCATGCCGACTGCCTATTAGTGAAAGCCGGCTCAGGCGCGCTCACCCTAGGCCAGCCTAACTCACCGGGCGTACCGGCTGACTTTGCAAAGCACACACTCACTGCCACCTTTAATGACTTAGCCTCCGTTGAAGCCGCTTTTGCCGCCGCTCCCGAGGAGATTGCTTGTATTATTGTTGAGCCTATTGCTGGCAATATGAACTGTATTCCTCCGGCAGCTGGCTTTTTAGAAGGCTTACGCACCCTTTGTGACCAATACGGCGCCTTATTGATTTTTGATGAAGTCATGTGTGGTTTCCGGGTGGCACTGGGTGGAGCCCAACAACGCTTTGGCGTCACGCCAGATTTAACCACCTTAGGTAAAATTATCGGGGGTGGCATGCCAGTCGGTGCCTTTGGTGGTCGTCGTGATGTGATGGAATACCTAGCGCCAACCGGTCCCGTTTATCAAGCCGGCACCTTATCGGGTAACCCTGTCGCTATGGCCGCCGGTTTAGCTACGCTGAATGCCCTTAGCCAGCCGGGTGTACATGATAAGCTTGAACAAAGCACTAAGGCATTACTCGATGGAGTACAGGCTGCTGCTGATAAGCACGGCATTCCTTTTACCACCAATCAAGTGGGCGCCATGTTTGGCTTTTTCTTTTCTGATGAAAAAGAAGTGCAGGGTTATGAGCAAGTAACTCGTTGTGATGGTGATGCCTTTAAGCGCTTCTTCCACTTAATGCTGGATCAAGGGGTCTATTTAGCGCCGTCTGCGTTTGAAGCCGGCTTTATGTCATTGGCCCATGGCGAACAAGAAATTGCCCACACCATAGCGGCCGCCGATAAAGCCTTTGCCACCATGAAAGGCGAGTAATACCAATCTAAGTAAGTATATGGTCACTTTGTATTAAGTAAAAACTAAGGACTATTTTTGCCACGCAAGACACGGAAAAGGC
>NZ_JBQDEX010000169.1:0-3828 GCF_052084945.1 Oceanisphaera sp. | reverse complement strand
TCATTGCGAGGCACGAAGCAATCCATCCTTCAGGCTGTGCCGTTCCCAATCTAGAGTTTTTCTTCCAGCTTCAAGCTATGTTTTAGGCTTCTAGCTTCCCGCTTCAAGCTATCTTTTAGCCCTTACCATTAAAAATTTCGCTTTTATCTTTATTTTTCCGTGGGTTCAGTGGATTCCGTTGCCAAAGATCTTGGTTTTAGTTTTTCTAATCCCTGATCCCTATTCACCGCTTTTCAGCTATCTTTTAGCTCTTACCAATAAAAATTTCGTTTTTATCTTTATTTTTCCGTGGGTTCAGTGGATTACGTTGCAAATATCTTTAGTCTTTTTTGTCAGTTAATTCAACATTCAAAATCTAACATTCAACATTGCCCTTCACCCGCCTGACTATTTTTCAATCATTTATTGGATAAATCTGGGTTTATGGTCGAGGCTTGAAAGTGTTCAAGTGAACATTTTTCAAACACCTTCATCAAGGAGTGATGATATGAATAAGCCCTTATTAATAAGCCTTTTGCTCGCGTTATTTGCTTTTTCTACGCCCAGTTTGGCGCAAGATGCGCCAGAGGCTCAGGATGCGGTGATTACCAGCATTAATATAAATGATGCCAATATGGAGCAGTTGGCCATGTTAACCGGTATTGGCTCGGCTAAGGCTAAAGCCATTGTGGAATATAGAGAAGCGAATGGTCCTTTTGACTCGGTTGATGATTTGGCTGAGGTAAGTGGTATTGGCCCGGCAACGGTTGAAAAGAATCGACACTTATTAAGCAAGTAACTGCTTATTATTAATACGTTATAACCTGCTAGCCCTCCTTAAGATGGTCGGGAGGGCTGCTATTGGTTATGATAGAGCATTCTTCATTTACTGTGACTTTATTTAGTATGCCATCTACAACATCATCTTCTAATGACCAAGTATCCCACTCAACTGACACGCCATTGCCAGAGGCTCGCGCAGCTATTACACCGGCTATTCGTAAAGCCGTAATCCCGGTGGCTGGTTTGGGCACGCGTATGCTGCCTGCGACTAAGGCGATTCCTAAAGAAATGCTGCCAGTGGTGGATAAGCCGCTGATTCAGTATGTGGTAAATGAGGCGGTAAAAGCGGGTATTAAAGAGATTGTGTTGGTGACTCATGCCAGTAAAAACTCCATTGAAAACCACTTTGATACCAGTTTTGAATTAGAAGCAACCCTAGAAAAGCGGGTAAAGCGCCAGCTGTTGGATGAAGTAAAACGTATTTGTCCGCCCGATGTCACCATAATGCATGTGCGCCAAGGCGAAGCGAAAGGCTTGGGCCATGCCATTTTATGTGCGCACCCGTTAGTAGGTGACGAGCCGTTTGCAATTTTGCTGCCCGATGTTTTAATTGACGATGCAGCCTGTAATTTACAGCAAGATAATACGGCGGCAATGATCAGTGCCTTTGCTGAAAGTGGCCACAGCCAAATTTTGGTAGAGCCGGTTGCTAAAGAGCAGGTAGATCAGTTTGGTATTGTAGATTTAGGCAGTGCTTTGTTAACGCAAGGTAAATCGGCGCCTATTACGGCTATGGTGGAAAAGCCTGATCGTGAAGAGGCGCCTTCTAACTTAGCGGTAGTGGGCCGTTATGTGTTAAGCGCAGATATTTGGCCGTTGTTAAGTAAAACGCCCTTGGGTAAAGGCGATGAAATTCAGTTGACCGATACCATTGCCATGTTAATGGAGCAACAAGCGGTGGATGCCCATCATATTACTGGCAAAAGCCATGACTGTGGTAATAAGCTGGGCTTAATGATGGCCAATGTTGAATATGGTATGCGCCATGCAACGCTTGGGGATGATTTTCGCCAATATTTAAAGCAGTTAACCTTGTAAGCCAAAGTAGGGGGAGTAGATAACGATAATGACACCGGCAGAGTATCAGGCGCTTACGTCTCCTAAGTTGTCGCATCCGGCGCGTAGTTTGTATCAATTTTATTTGAGGCATCAAGCGCGCGGAGAGCATACTCAGGCGCTAGATTATCCGGTGTTGGGTAAAGCGTTAGCGGTACAAGGTGAGGGAGAATATCGTTATCGGGTAACCCCTGCTACGTTAACCGACTTGGTTGATGAGCTGTTGGCGGTGGGGTTATTAAGCTTGGTAGAAAATCCGCATCCGCAGCATTATCACGGTGCGGTATTTTCATTACCGTTAAAGCGTTTACAAGGTCTGGCGGCACTGCCGTCTCGTCAGTTTGCGATGCACCCAGATTGGCGACCCGATGATCAGTTTGCAGGTTTGGCACGATTGTGTGGTTTATTAGATAGCCACATAGATGATACTGAGCTGGGTGAGTTTATTGCCTATTGGTTAGGCCGCCCAGAAGTGTTTGAAAATCAGCACCAATGGATGCTAAAACTCGTACGTAAGCTAAAAAATCAACGCAGTATTAAGCGATCCCCTGCCCCCTTAGCTGAAACCGGTTACCAGCAACAACCGCCCTTAGCGGTGCAAAACGAGACGGGCCCCAGTAAACGAGCACAGCAAATGATGGCAGAGGCTCAGCGTTTGCATAGTGATGTAGCAACTGGCGCTGATAAAAGCCAAGCTAACACGGCCCCTAAGATAAGTAAGCCCACCCCACCCACAGAGGACAGTGATGCCAATGAAAAAGACAGCTGAAGAAATTGCCGCCGATCTTAATGATATCGCTCGTCGTCGCCGTCGCCCTAAGCCAGAAAAAGACACCACGCCAACTGCGGCAGGAGGAGAAGTGACGCAAGTACTTAACCGAATACAGCAGTTGCGCGCAGGCGGCACTTTGCCGGAATATGATTACTTTGAGCTGAAGCGTCAATATGAGCAGCAAGCCAATAAAGATGTGCAACAGGCTCAGGCTCAAGCGAAGCAACAACGCACCGAGCGTTTGTTAGCTCAGGCCGATCTTAACCCTGAGTGGGTGTTCGATAATATGGATATTAACGACCCCGCTTTAGGGCATCATATTGAAACGGCGCATCATTTTATTAATGCTTTTGAGCATTGGAAATTAAAAGGCGGTGCGGCTATTTTAATTTATGGAGATTTTGGCACCGGCAAGTCGACCTTGGCAGGCGCGATTGCGCATGAGCTTATTCATCAGCATCAAAAGTCGGTGATTTTTCAGCAGTGGGCGTCTGTGGTTGATCGGCTGTTTTTTGGGGTGCTAGAAGAACAAGAGACGCGTAATCAGTATCGCAAAGCGTTAGAGGAAGTGGATTTGTTGATCCTCGATGAAGTGTCGGCTAACCGCGCACGCTTAGCTGAAAGCCAGTCGAGCTTTTTGGGTCATTTATTACGCCGGCGTCGTAATTTGGCGAAAAGTGTGATTATTATTACTAATCATGATCCTCAGTCTTTACACAGAGCCGTGGGCGATTTTTGTTTTGAGGCTATTAAAGCGTTTCACCCAGTTGATATCGCGCTACACGGCCCCAGCCGCCGACCCGACATAGGGGAATATAGGAGCTAAAGGCTATTAACGGCAATGTTGGATGAAGGTCAAAAGAGCAACATAAACCTTTTTTGCAACGAAACCCGCGAAATCCGCTAAAAAATAGAGATAAGATCTGAAAAAGACTGTTTTCAGAAAAACTAAAACCAAGATCTTTGGCAACGGAACCCACGGAAAAATAAAGATAAAAGCGAAATTTTTAATGGTAAGGGCTAAAAGATAGCTGGAAGCTGGAAGCCTAAAACATAGCTTGAAGCGGGAAGCTTGAAGCTTAGAGCGAAAAGAATGGATTGCTTCGCTGCGCTCGCAATGACTAAAAGCAGCGCCGAGCGCCCAGCGCCTAGCACCAAGCTTTAAAACTGGGTCATTG
>NZ_JBQDEX010000168.1:0-3903 GCF_052084945.1 Oceanisphaera sp. | reverse complement strand
AAGCATTAACCTTGATTTTTTAAATGTTTTATAAAACATGTTTTCACCCCAAAATGCTCTCATCCGAATGGGAGCACGGAGGTACCTGTTCGCTATTAGCCGTATTATAGGCATAACGAGATGCAATTTGAAAGAGGTTGTTGCAAATTGTGCTGTGTGCCGGGCATGCTGAATCGATGGCTCAGAGAATGATGCCAATCTAAGTAAGTATGTGAGCTTCTTGGGGTTGAACTCGTTGGGCATTAGAGGTAGAAAAGCCAGCTTTTAGCGCTAATGTTTATTCAAGAAAAATGCGAAAAGGTAAATAGCAACCCTGTGCTGAGCATAAGGTTGCTATCGTTATAAGGAGTATTTTATTGTTCAGGTTGTTATGAAAGATTGAAATGTTATGGCATACAGGCGATAACACACGATATTGTGTGGAACGGCTTGTTACAGATGTTATTTAAGTATAGTCGTTGCTAACCGGGCGGTTTCTTTGCGTACTGCAGTCGGCGCACCTAGAGCCAATAAGGTCGCCCCTAATGAACAAGCTGCCATTAGTAATACAATGGGTAACAATGAGTCTGAGCTTAAGGTGGTTGAAAAGGCACTAATACCGCCGGCGACGGTAAATTGAGTCGCGCCCAACAAGGCGGCAGCTGTGCCTCCTAGGTGTGGGAAAAACTCTAAGGCATTGGCCATATTATTAGGCACAATCGACCCCATAAAGCCGACTGCAATCACAATACTCGGCGCAATAATCCAATAAGGTGCACCACGCAGTACCAAGGCAACCAGCACTAATAGTGCAATAAACTGCAACACCACGGAAACCCGCAAAATGCTAACCGCCTCAAAGTGCCTTAATAAATAACGATTAAAAATGTTCAGGCTGGCCATGGCGACAATATTCGCGGCAAACAAGCCAGAGAACAGGGCATTAGACAAGCCAAACCATTCTTGATAGATAAAAGAAGCATTGGTGACAAACACTAACATGGCGCTAAAGCAAAGCGCTTGCAGGCCAATAAAGCGCATGGTCACTTTATGGCGTAGCACCAAAGCGTAATTAGTGATCAGGGTTGATAGGGGGGTGTGTACACGCTGATGAGCAGGTAACTGTTTAAATAAGGTTAATCGTAAGACAATTGCCAGAAAAATTGCATAGCCTGCCAACATGATATAAATGCTTGACCAATCACCAATCGCCAGCATTAAAGCCCCTAAACTGGGAGCGGCAGCGGGGGCAATGAACATTACTAAGCCAATTAAGCCAAATAAACGCGCAGCTTCTACACCGTGACATTGGTCACGCACAATCGCGGGCACAGACACGGCACAAAAAGCGCCGCCAATGCCTTGCAACAAACGCCAAATCAGCATTTCATTAAGGCTACTGGTTTGGGCCACCATAAGCGCAGATAAGGTAAATATTAATAAACCACTCATCAGTACAATTTGGCGACCATAACGGTCAGATAGCGGTCCGCCCACCAACTGTGCCAAGCCCAAAGCCCCAACATAAATACTGAGCGTGAGGCCAACATCATGATGATTAACCCCCAAGACGACAGCGATATCAGGGAACGCAGGTAGATAGGCATCCAGTGCCAAGGGCCCGAGCGCAACCGTCATGCCGAGCAAAATGGCGAGTTTCAATTGTGACACTAGTTATCTCTCCGTTCGTTTATGGTTTATGGCCAAGCCATAAAAGCGGTGACCAGCATAACAGGCTCGGGGTTTTGCTTCATTAATCTTGTTAGGGCACTGTAGACTTGTGACTAAGAGGCAGGGGCAGTACTACGCTTTGCTCGGCTTTCTCTTGAGGGTAAAGTTATTATGCTGATATTTGGCTATTTACGAGCATCACTTTAGTTATAATAGCGTTTCGTTGTTCAGCTCAAGCCTACACGGTAACGGCAAACCCGTGGTATGGTCTGGGTTATTAGAGAGATTTTTATTGATTAAGATGGATAAAAAACATACATGACAATTGTGGTTATTCTACACTTTTTTTTGGTGATGACCTTTACGACACGAATTTTGATCCGTGATGATTTATCACCGCCTGGGCGCTTGGCGTGGTTTATCGTGTTAAACGTATTACCTTATTTTGGTGTTGCTACTTACTTTTTGTTTGGCGAAATTGATATTGGCAATCGCGCCATTAAACGTCATGACGAAATTTTTAATGAGATTAAAGCTAAAGCATCCAACTTTATGGGTGAGAAGCACAATACCGATACCTTAATTGATCCGCTTTATCGTCCAGGATTTCATTATGCAGGTTCCATTAATGGTTTTCATACGTTAGGGGGAAACCGTGCTGAATTAATGGCGGATGGGGATGAAACTCGAGAGCGGTTAGTGGCCGATATCGACGGGGCTTGTGATCATGTGCATGTGCTTTATTACATTTGGCTGAATGACGAAATGGGGAGCGATGTTGCACAAGCCCTGATCCGTGCTGCACAAAGAGGAGTAACTTGTCGTGCTATGGCGGATGGACTGGGGTCGCGTGCCTTAATTAAATCACCACTGTGGCAAGAAATGCAAGATGCGGGAGTTGAGCTTGCAGTCGCGTTATCATTTCATAACCTGATTAAGACTATTTTACTGAGTCGTTTTGATTTGCGAAACCACCGTAAAATTACCGTGATTGACGCTGATGTTACCTATTGTGGCAGCCGAAACTCGGCTGATGCAGAGTTTTTACCTAAGGCTAAATACGGCCCTTGGGTGGATATTATGTTGCGCTTTGAAGGGCCAGTGGTGGCGCAAAACCAACTGCTGTTTGCCAGTGATTGGATGCAAGCAACTGGTGAGTCATTGGATCAGTTTAAATTGCAGGTTGAGTCTAATGATTCTCTCGCCGCCACGCCGCACGATTTATCTGTATCAAACGGATTTCCTGCGCAGGTGATGGGGGTTGGTCCTACTGAGCGTCGCGGTGCAACCCCACAGTTGTTTGCTAATTTAATTGCTAGTGCGCAAAGAGAGCTGATTATTTCAACGCCTTACTTTGTCCCTGACGCTACTTTGCTAGAGTCTTTGTGTGCCGCGGCGCATAGGGGAGTGGCAGTGACGCTGATTTATCCTAAAGTTAATGATAGCTGGGTTGTGTCGGCGGCTAGTCGCAGTTATTACCATCAGTTGTTGGATGCGGGCTGTGTTATTTATGAGTTTAAGGGTGGGCTACTGCATGCTAAAACCTTAACCATTGATGGTTGTATTAGCTTGATTGGCTCGTCAAATTTAGATTTACGTAGTTTTGATTTAAATTATGAAAATAATATTTTGTTACAAGACGTTGCCATTACACAGGCCATTTATGAGCGCCAGCAAGTTTATATCGCCGACTCCGAAGTTGTGGAGTTGGCCACTGTATTAGCTTGGCCTTATTATCGACGGGTTTGGAACAATGTGATTGCCACTATTGGCCCTGTGTTATAAAGCGACCTTGTTGAGCGCAATACTCTGTGTTGCTGGTATTAACCATTGAGTTATTTTAAGGAGCTAAGATGAGTGAGCTGATAATTCCGTGTGATTATAAAATAAAGCGCTCTACCCACTTTTTTACTAAAGAGAATATCCCTAAGGCTTTGTTAACTCATCACAACACCGCCGAGGGGATATACGGTCAAATTTGTGTCATGCAGGGCAAGGTTACTTTTTATGGCTTTGCGAATGAAGCGGCGACGGCGCCAGAAAAAACCTTGGTGATTGAAGCCGGCCAATTTGCTGTGAGCCCCCCGCAATATTGGCACAGAGTCGAGTTAAGTGATGATGCGCAGTTTAATATTAACTTTTGGGCGGCAACGGATGCCAGCAATAAAGCCATGTTTAAAACCTCGCGCATCCATAATCAGCCCATAGAAGAAATATTTGATAGTTCCACGGATAAGTAAGGCGTTATACCGA
>NZ_JBQDEX010000167.1:0-3912 GCF_052084945.1 Oceanisphaera sp. | reverse complement strand
CATGCTGTGCCCTTCTAATTGGCTGCCAACCACTGTTGCCTCAGGATCGGATAGCTTCACTTGCAACTGAAAAGGTGACTCGGGTTGTAGTTTATCAGCTGTTAATTGAGCTGTGACAACTAAGCCGCCCTGCTGCTGCACACATTTATTGTCACTTATATCACAGTAATCATTATTCACTGGTGCTAACTCTGCTGCTGCACGCGTTTCCTCATTTGTCGCAGTTTTAAACCAAAAAGCGGCCAGCAATACCACTAATACAAGGATGATTTGACCAAGTTTTGCTTTGGTTAGCTTGTCTTTCATGCTTCATTTTCCCTTATTTTTCTCATAATTTATCGCCCTGCTTGATCTTGATCAAGGTAGTTTTTTATTGGCTGATGAGTCAGTCGAAGTGGTAATCATATTACTGTTTATACTGTTATTTTTGTTGCCAGTCATTTATCATCTGTTTCGCAGCCAGCCTTCTTGGCCTCTTATTTTCCGCTTTGTTAGCTTTATTAACAATGGCTTAACGTAAGTGAACAAGAAAGCAGCGCTGTAAACAAAAGAAAGCGGTTGTCTTCAAATCTTCCGAGGTGTTCGCATTGTGTGAACACAAACCTGATAACAGCAGTGGAAGCGGAACTATAACGATGAGTCAAACTAATAATCAACCAAACTACAATTATACTGTAGTTCGCCAGTTTACAGTCATGACTGTAATCTGGGGCATTGTGGGTATGTCGGTAGGCGTGCTAATTGCAGCACAGCTTATTTGGCCTGCTCTCAACTTCGAAACGCCCTGGCTAACCTATAGCCGTTTGCGTCCTCTACATACTAACGCGGTTATTTTTGCGTTTGGTGTGAGTGCGCTAATGGGTACCTCCTTCTATGTCGTGCAGCGCACGTGTCAAGTTCGCCTCTTTGGTGGCAAGTTGGCATCGTTCGTGTTCTGGGGCTGGCAGCTTATAATTCTTTCGGCAATAATTTCTTTGCCATTGGGTTATACCTCCACCAAAGAATACGCCGAGCTAGAGTGGCCAATTGATATTGCCATTGCCATAGTATGGGTAGCGTACGCAACAGTGTTCTTTGGAACCCTGTATAAACGTGCAACTTCGCATATTTATGTTGCAAACTGGTTCTACGGTGGGTTTATTTTAACCATTGCCGTATTGCACATTGTAAACAGCTTAGCTATTCCTGTGAGTGGCATGAAGTCTTACTCTGTGTATGCCGGTGCAGCCGATGCCATGGTTCAGTGGTGGTATGGTCATAACGCCGTAGGCTTCCTGCTAACGGCAGGTTTCTTAGGCATGATGTACTACTTTGTTCCTAAGCAATCTGGACGTCCGGTTTATTCTTACCGTCTGTCTATTGTGCACTTTTGGGCGCTAATCACCCTGTACATTTGGGCCGGTTCTCACCACTTGCACTATACTGCCCTGCCCGACTGGGCTCAGTCTTTGGGTATGGTGATGTCGCTTATCTTATTCGTTCCTTCTTGGGGCGGTATGATTAACGGTATTATGACGCTGTCTGGTGCTTGGCATAAACTACGCTATGACCCTATCTTGCGCTTCTTAATCGTATCACTGTCGTTTTACGGTATGTCTACGTTTGAAGGCCCAATGATGGCGATTAAAACCGTTAACGCCTTATCTCACTACACTGACTGGACCGTAGGTCACGTTCACTCTGGCGCATTAGGCTGGGTGGCCATGATTTCTATTGGTGCTGTGTATCACTTAATTCCTAACTTGTTCGGCCAAGGTCGCATGTACAGCATTAAGTTGATCAACACGCACTTCTGGTTAGCAACTATTGGTACTGTGCTTTACATCGTATCTATGTGGATCAGTGGTGTGATGCAGGGTCTAATGTGGCGTGCAGTGAACGACGATGGCACCTTGACTTACAGCTTTGTTGAAAGTCTACAAGCCTCGTACCCGTTCTACTTTGTACGTTTCTTGGGCGGCTGCTTCTTCTTGTTTGGTATGTTACTGATGGCGTATAACGCTTACCGTACCATCAATGCGCCAAAAGGCTCATTGCAAGCCATTCCACAACCGGCATAAGGAGACTTGTGAATGAAAAATTCTAAAAACCGTCACGAGTTTCTCGAAACTAAGACGACTTGGCTGATCATTTTCACTGTGATCGCAATCAGCTTTGGCGGTATGGTCGAGATAATTCCCCTGCTCTTTCAACAGCAAACGAATGAGCCTGTTGAGGGCCTGCGCCCTTATACAGCGCTAGAAATGGAAGGTCGTGATCTGTATATCCGTGACGGGTGCCATGTGTGCCACAGTCAAATGATCCGCCCATTCCGTGCTGAAACTGAGCGTTATGGTAAGTATTCTTTAGCTGGTGAACAGGTTTGGGAACACCCATTCTTGTGGGGCTCTAAGCGTACCGGTCCTGATTTGGCTCGTGTAGGCGGTCGTTACTCTGATGAATGGCACCGTGTGCACTTGATGAACCCGCGTGATGTTGTGCCTGAATCGAACATGCCTGGTTTCCCTTGGTTAGAAACCAATGTGTTAGATGGCAAAGATACAGCCGCTAAGTTAAGACTGTTCCGCGATAGTTTCGGTGTTCCTTATACCGATGCAGATATTGAAGGTGCTGAAGAAGCCGTTAAGGGTAAAACCGAAATGGACGCAATCGTCGCTTATCTGCAATCGCTGGGTCACGCCCTTAAATAACCGGAGTCGATTATGGATTTCAGTACCCTTGATGCATTAAAACCTACTCTTATTAGCTTTCAGACTTTGCTGTTGTTTGTAATGTTTATTGGTCTGGTTATATGGGCTTATAGTAAACGGCGTAAACATAAGTTTGATGCGATTGCCAATTCCATTCTGGATGATGAAGACGTGGTGAGTAGCGCCTCTCAGGGCACTGGGCAGGATCGCGCAGGAGCTAATAAAGAATGAATACTTTTTTAAGTGTATTTGTCACCGTCATCAGCTTAGGCACCATTTTTGGTTGTTTAGCACTGTTGATTTGGTGTTCACGCGACAAAATGGGTATGGAAGAAGGTGCGCCTACCGGTCACACCTATGATGGCATTACTGAATTAAATAACCCACTGCCTAAGTGGTGGAGCTATTTATTCGTATTTATGGTGGTGTTTTCGCTAGCATACCTGGCTTTATACCCAGGCTTGGGTAACTTTAAAGGCCTGTTGGGCTGGACAAGTTCTAACCAAGATGTACGTTCACTCGAGGAATACAACGAGGCGGCTGAGCTGGCTCGAACCGAAGAGTTGTTTGTACAATATGACCGTGAAATGATCAAAGCCGATGAAGTCTTTGGTGCTAAATTTCGTGAGTTGACCTATCAAGCAGACGGTGAGACTTATCGCCCTATTGCTGATATTGCACAAAACGAAGAAGCGACCCAAGTAGGCCAGCGTTTGTTCTTACAAAACTGTGCCCAGTGTCATGGCTCTGATGCCCGTGGTGGCCGTGGTTTCCCTAACCTAACCGATGATGATTGGTTATGGGGTGGTGAGCCTGAGCAAATTAAAACCACATTAATGCATGGTCGCCAAGGCGTAATGGCCTCTTGGGAAGCCATGCTAGGTGATGAGGGTGTTCGTGAAGTCGCCTCTTATGTACTGAGCTTGTCTGGCCGTAAAGTTGACGCGGTAGAAGCACAAAAAGGCCAAGCTCGCTTTGCCGTATGTGCTGCGTGTCATGGGCCTGAAGGTAAAGGACAAATTGCGATGGGTGCCCCTAACTTAACCGATAATATCTGGTTATATGGTGGCTCTCGTGCAGCAGTTGAAGATACGATTCGTCACGGCCGTCACGGTGTGATGCCCGCTTGGAAAGACATTTTAGGCGAAGACAAAATTCAATTATTGTCTGCCTATGTGTACAGCCTAAGCAATAATAAGTAAGCCCTTTTGGGTTTAGATGA
>NZ_JBQDEX010000166.1:0-3930 GCF_052084945.1 Oceanisphaera sp. | reverse complement strand
GATCTGCCCTATATTCACCCCAATTAACCAATAGAGTAACAGATGAACGACAAGGCCCGTCCAAATTATGATGCATTTACCGATTTACTCGAGCATCACAACATGGTGGTGACCACAGCCGAAGTCCACGGGGTTATCTGTGGGCTTATTTGTGGTGGCATGGCACAAAATGATGCCCGCTGGCAGCAACACTTTAATGCCTTATTAAACGACGACTATCCATTGCCAGATGAGGTGAAAAAAGCAGTTAACTTGCTGTTTTCTCGGGTGTATGATGAGTTGCAAAGCCAAACGCAATTTGAATTACTTATGCCCCACGACGACGATCCCCTCGATGATCGCCTAGAAGCCATGATGGAATGGTCAGCGGCCTTTCTTGCCGGATTTGGCGTGGTGCAGCAAGATCTCTACAAAGCCTCTAATGAGCTACAAGAGATCATTCAAGACATTAGCAGTATCACTCAAGTATCAGCCGATTTTGATCAAGAAGACGAAGAAAGTGAAACCGCCTTTGTGGTGCTATACGAGCATTTAAAACTGGGGGCAACCTTAGCATTTGAAGAGTTTGGTAAAGCTCAAACTCAACCACAAAGACCCACCTTGCACTAACAGCGACCCAGAGTCTTATGACCCATTATGATGTGGTAATTAACGGGGGAGGCATGGCGGGAGCCGTGCTTGCTCTTGGCTTAAGCCAGCTAAAGCAAGCCAATGGCTTACCGTTGCGCATTGCGCTTATTGAACAGTCACGCCCCGAGCATAACCGGCACCCAGGCTTCGATGCCCGCAGCATTGCCATTGCCGGGCACAGCCAATATTTACTACAGCAACTCGGGCTCTGGCCACTGTTTGCAGAGCTTGCCACACCTATTACTGATATTCAGGTGTCTGATCAAGGTCACTTTGGCCAAGTTAATTTACAGGCCACAGACTATGGCTTGCCTGCACTAGGTTATGTGGTAGAACTCACTCCCATCGGGCAAGTTTTATACCAGCAATTGCAGCAAACTCCAGCCATAGACCTATACTGCCCTGCACAAATACAAGACTGGCAGCAAGCGCAAGACACCGTCACTATTACCCTCAATAACAGCAGCCAACTGCAGGGAAGTACCATAGCCAACCGGCAACTTAGCACACGCTTATTAGTGGCCGCCGACGGTAACCATTCGCCTATCAGTCGCCAACTTAAGCTGCCTCGTCGCCAGTTTAATTACCAACAAAGCGCGATTATTGCCAACGTACAAACCGCAAAGCACCACCAGCACCAAGCATTTGAGCGATTTAGTGCCGAAGGCCCAGTGGCACTGTTACCCATGAGCCAGGGGCGTAGCTCGTTAGTGTGGTGTGTCTCTAATACCCGGGCTGAGCAGTTAATGGCACTGGATGACAATGACTTTTTAGCCGAACTACAAACCATATTTGGCTATCGGCTTGGGCGCTTTACCCGCACAGGCACCCGACACTGCTACCCCCTAATGCTAGATGAAGTGCCCAAGCCTTGGCATCACAGAGTGGTGTTAATTGGCAATGCGGCACACTTATTACACCCCATTGCTGGGCAAGGGTTTAACTTAGGCCTGCGTGATGTGGCCGCCTTAATTGAACAAACGCGACACCTTTTGTCATTATCTAGCACTCAGCACTCCGCTTTTGCCCATGCAAATGAGCACAACCAAGCACAATCCACGCTAGCCGATATAGGCGGATATGCAATGCTGAGCCGATATGGTCAATCACGACAAGCCGATCAAGCCACCCTAGTGGGCATGACCTCGGCACTGGCATTGTTATTTTCAAATAATGACCCCCTATTAGCAGCAGGGCGTAATATGGGACTAAATGTGATGGCCGCCTGTGGTTCCCTAAAACACACCTTGGCTTGGCAAGCCATGGGCAAGAGGTAAGTCAAATGCAAGCAACAGATGTGATCATTATAGGGGGCGGCATGGTAGGGCTTACGCTAGCCCTGGCCTTAGAAAACAGCGGCTTAAAAGTGGCCGTTATAGAAGGGCAGCAGCCTGATCCTGTATTACCGGTTATTCCCGAAAACAGAGTGAGCGCTATTAACCTGGCCTCACAAACGTTGCTAGAACGCCTTCACGCTTGGCCCCAACAAACAGCGCGCCTAGGTCCCTATACAAAAATGGCCGTGTGGGAAGCAGACAGCAACGCCCATATCGATTTTTCCGCCGCCCTTATGCACCAGCCGCACTTGGGGCATATTATTGAAAATCGAGTGTTACAGCTGAGCTTACTTGAGCAAGCTAAAACGCGAGCACATATTG
Organism: Oceanisphaera sp.; assembly: GCF_052084945.1. Classification (NCBI taxonomy): domain Bacteria; kingdom Pseudomonadati; phylum Pseudomonadota; class Gammaproteobacteria; order Aeromonadales; family Aeromonadaceae; genus Oceanisphaera; species Oceanisphaera sp. The sequence goes on along the minus strand of NZ_JBQDEX010000166.1, from coordinate 1,642 downwards.
ATTTATATTTACCGGCGCGGGCGAATACCGTCTCGGTCAGTGAGCAGGGCGCTTTTGTATTATTAGACAACGGCATTCCTCTTACTGGGCGCTTAATAGTAGGCGCAGACGGCGCTCGCTCTTGGCTACGCAAGCAACTTCAGCCTGGCATGATGGAGTGGGATTACGATCACAGCGCACTGGTCGCTACAGTGGCAACCCAAGTCCCTCATCAGCAAACCGCGCGGCAAATTTTTAGAGGCAAAGACATTTTAGCCTTCTTGCCCCTAGCCGATCCCCATCACTGCTCTGTGGTGTGGTCTTGTGACCCCGATGCCGCCGCCGAGCGCTTAGCCTTGTCGGACGAAGACTTTAACAAAACCCTTAGCCTCGCTTTCGATATGCAACTTGGGCCCTGTGAGGTATTAAGCCCGCGCATGGCCATTCCGCTTACCGCGCGCTTTAGTCAGCAATTTTGCGGCCCACGCTGGGCCCTTATTGGTGATGCCGCACACACCATACATCCTTTAGCAGGGCAGGGGGTTAACCTTGGTCTGCAAGACGCCGCCGCGCTCGCTGAAACACTCACCAAGCTTAATCAACAAGGTCGTGATATTGGCGCATTAGCCGAGCTTAAATCGTTTGAGCGCTGGCGCAAAGCCGAAGCCGCCACTATGCTCGCTACCATGGAAGGCCTAAAGCGCCTGTTTGGCCAAGCCAATCCTATTATTAAAAGCGTCCGTGGCATTGGGCTTAACCTCACTAATCGCCTTACCCCACTAAAGCGCAAACTTGCCGCCCACGCCTTAGGCACCACAGGCTTACAAGCTGAGCTGTCAAAAATGTCGTCAACATCACAAGGAAACCGTCAATGAGCCATCTGCCAAGTGAACTAAAATATGCTGCCACTCACGAATGGGTTCGAGTAGAAAACACAGATGAAGTTGTGGTGGGCATTACCGAGCATGCCCAAGATTTATTAGGTGATGTCGTGTTTGTTGAATTACCTAGTCTAGGCAGTCGTTTATTAGCTGAAGATGAATGTGCCCAGGTGGAGTCAGTAAAAGCCGCGTCCGATATTTACGCGCCCGTTAGCGGCGAAGTGATCGCCATTAATAACGAACTAGAAGATAGCCCCGAGCTAATCAACTCCGACCCCTACGGCGAAGGCTGGTTATTTCGTATCAAGTTATCAAACGCGTTTGGCTTCGACTCACTACTCACCGCCACCGAGTATCAAAACAACATAGAAGACTGAAGGGCAATGTTGAGTGTTGGATAAAGGGCTAAAGATAGCTTGAAGCCGGAAGCTAGAAGCTGGAAGAAAAGATCTAGATTGCCGCGCTGCGCTCGCAATGACTAAAAGCAGCGCCGAGCGCCTAGCACCAAGCTTTAAAACTGGGAGCGTAGCGACGCGGCAATCCATTCAACAGGCGAGGGTATAGTATAAAGTTTTTATTACGTCCCCTAACCCTCACAGATTTATCTTAGCTAGTCCCCCTTACCTTTATTCACCTCTTCCCGCTTCCAGCTTCCAGCTATGTTTTAAGTGTCATCCCCCTAACAGGTCTATCTCAGCCCGTCCTCTTTGCAGTCATTACTACCCGTCCGCTTTACCTTTTTAACTGGATAAATGTTGAGTTAGTCGATAAGGTAAATATGC
>NZ_JBQDEX010000165.1:0-3970 GCF_052084945.1 Oceanisphaera sp. | reverse complement strand
CACAGCATGTACATGGGCACCTTACCGGCGCTTATTAACCAACAAGCACCTGGTGTTTGGCTGGGGCAAGCCTTAGTCGGCGCCTGTACAGAAAGCAGTATGATATGGGCTTGGGTGCTGGATATTGAGCACCAAGGGCAGACCCAGCCATTCACCTTTTTATTTGAAGTAAAACGATAACCCCCACGAAAAACTGATCGCTGACAGCTTATGGCTTAAAGCTGCATTTAATGCCGATAACTGTATTTATCGGCATTAGCTTAACAGGGCTGCTTTAAGCATAAACCATAAGGTATACTGTATAAATACACAGATTATATGCAGTGCTACTTATGACAACCCCCGTATTACCGCTCTTTGATGCCCCTCAATATATAGAGGAGGGAAGCAGCATCATTAATCAACATATTGCCGATATTACCCTTAATCGGGTGCCAGATGCCGCCTTTATCTACGAACATGCGCTCGATTGGTTATTAGAAAGCCGATATAGCGAAAACAACTACAAAACGTACCGCAGTGAACTCACTACCTTTTTACATTGGTGCTTTGATGTTGAGCAGACCTCGCCAATAGCGCTTGATCGTCGCAGTATGAATCGCTATGTCGACTATTGCTCAGCACCACCGGCGGCGTTAATTGCTTATCATAATGTGGCGCAATTTACCCTCAATAAAGAGTGGGCAGAGCGGCAACCCAATCCCCAGTGGCGGCCATTTTTAGGAAAGAAACAAGATGGTCACATACAACCATATCAACTCAGTGATAAAGCACTTAAAACTAAAATAGCCATTTTATCGTCTTTTTACGGTTACTTAATTAATGAAGAAGTCACCGAGCGTAATCCCGCCGTTATGTGGATGCGCCACAGTCGCTTTGCATCCAACCCAGTCGTCGCCGTTGGGCTGGATGCCGAAGATGAAGTGAGAGTATTCAGTGATTTACAATGGTCTTATATGATGAGTACCGCGCAAGATCTTGCAGAGCAAACGCCGGAACGGCATCAGCGCACCTTATTTTTAATCTCACTCATGTATGGCTGTTACTTACGCATCTCAGAAGTGGCCGCCAGACCGGGCTTTTCACCGGTTATGAGTCAGTTTCGCCGAGATAGCCACACCGGTATTTGGAGCTTTCATATTCCCGTTAGTAAAGGTGGTAAAAAGCGCACCGTTGCAGTGTCTAAAGAACTGCTTGAGGCGCTTAAACAGTATCGGCAGAGCTTAACATTATCGCCATTACCGGCGCCAAACGAAACAACACCACTGTTTATTCGCCATAAAGCTGCCGGACGGGGGCGTGATCAAGGGCTATTAAATGCCAACCTAGGTATTCGCCAACTGCGGGATTTGCTAAATGAGTTAATAGACGCCGCCGCCAACAATGCCGCTTGTGATGGTTTTGAACACGATGCCACCGAGATGCGCAGCTTAACCGTGCACAGCATTCGCCATACCGGTATTACCCACGATATCAATTTAAATGGCCGACCATTATCCCACGTGCAAGCCGATGCTGGGCACGACAGCATAGACACCACATCACAATATTTGCATACCGGTAAAATAGAACGTCACCAAAGTGCCGAGCGCAAAAAACTCAATAGATTAAGTGACAGCAAAAGCTAACGGTGATGGATCAAAAAGAAGTACAAGTACCGAGAACTAACGCGAGAGAAGACTTATCCTATGAGCTAGCGTGATCCGTTATATACCATATTTAACATAATATACATTATGCGAAGTTGCGTATATTAGTCTGGAGGCCTTGTTAACCCTGTGCTTTAGCGACTTTCTCTGATTTAAGCTTAGCTTTCGCGACTTTCTCTGATTTAAGCTTAGCTTTCGCGTCACTGCATAACGACACATTGCGCATCATTAATCTGATACGCAATTATAGACGCCGGTGTTTTATTCGTGGCTCATTCACTTAGCCGCGTCTATGTTGAAAAATAGGTTCTGGCTTAGCTGTTATACCAATCTGTAAAACTAACTGATCAAAAATTTTCGCCACGGAATCCACGGAAGAACACGGAACAATAGAGATAAGTTCTGAAAAAGACTTTATAGGGTAAGGGCCAAATACCCAACTTCGAGCAACGGTAAAATACAGATATAAAAAAAACCGCCGAAGCGGGTTTGTAGACTGTTCATTACCAAGCGGTAATTAGATAGCCTGAATTTGTGAAGCTTGAGGACCCTTTACAGTGCCGTTAGCCATTTTTTCTTACCTTTAACTCAGGAGTGAGCGCACGCTCGAAAGTGCAATAAATATCAAATAAGGGAAGTTTGGTGACTGCTGTGGAACCGTGAGGAACTAACAATATACAAAGGCCGCGCTAACTTGAAACATCTTGCTTGTGTGATGCCCAGTACGGAAGAAAATGAATGCTGTCAAAGTAAATCGACAATTTTTACGCACAGCACTCAGCTGCTTCACACCCTAGTATTAACATAACAAGCGCAGTAATAGTCGATGAAAAGTGTCAAGTCCCCTGCTCTATTTTAAGCGCCATGAGCGCTGTACTAGAAAGTCCCACGCTCATGGTTTTTAGTCGAATGGTCACTAGCTTACAACTGTGATCCAGGCTGTTTAGGAAACCGAATATAAGTAGGAACTTCCAGTAAATCTTGACCTTGAATGGCAAGCTTGCTGCTATCACTGACTCTATGGCTTTGCTCTCGAGATAATACCTGCTGCAACTCGTCTGATGTCACCCCAAAAATCTTACCCGCCACCATTAGCCCATTGATATAGCTTTTAGCTTGCGCGCGCTCAGTGGCGGTTTGGCCTATGTCTGCAAAGTAGTCTCTGAATGTGGCTTGCAAATAGGCTAAATACTCTTGTTTGTTGTCCATGTATAACCTCTTATTATTGATGACGCCATTAGGCTCAAGATTAAATTGTTGTATTACATAAAACAAGTATGTTGGCATAACTTAGTGTGCTTGAACCTTTGCTCTATTTATGTGCTTAATACCATATTCATTTGATGTTAGGGCTAATAATGTTTCATCGCAATGGTTACTCGCGCGAGCAAACGAAGGCTGAGGAAGTGGCCAATACTTTAAGCCATGGTTTGGGTCTATTGGCCGCTCTGATTGGCACACCTTTTTTAATTTATCAGGCCACTCAAGTTGGCGATCTGTTTTTTCTTATCGGCGCCAGTTTATTTGCCGCAGCAATTATTTTTTTGTACCTCACGTCCAGCATTTATCACTTTTTACCGCCAGGTAAACCTAAGCATGCGTTTCGGGTATTAGAGCACTGCGCTATTTTCGTGTTGATTGCCGGCACCTATACCCCCTTGCTCTTGGGGGTACTAAACGGCCCTTGGGGATGGAGCCTATTTGGCGTGGTGTGGGCCTTAGCGCTTATTGGCGTTTTACTAAAAATCTTTGCCCAACATTTACCCATGGCCTTTTCTACTAGCTTGTACTTATTAATGGGCTGGGTAATTGTTGTAGCTTTTAAGCCCCTGATCGCAGCTATGCCGATAGAAGGTATTTATTGGTTAGTGGCCGGCGGCGTTAGTTATACTCTAGGCGTCATTTTCTTTGTGTTAGATGATCACCTCCCTTTTGGCCATTTTATTTGGCATTTGTGGGTACTCGGCGGTACAAGCTGTCATTATATTGCCGTGTATGGCTATGGTGCCTAAGATCTGTCTCTTAGTCACAAGTCAAACCGCGTCATCCTTAGCGCCGATGGTCGGTTAAGTAGAAATCCTTGCCCTGCCATCAGTAGCTGCGTTGCTACCACTACCAACTATGTATGTTGGTAGTGGTAGTCGATCTCTGTTACCTCTCTTGAAGCTCCGAGCTGCCTGCTAATTCCATTCACAGGTAGCTTCGTGGTATAGGGGCGGATAAAGGGATCTACATTGGCTGTAACGCTTAATAAACCAACACTATGGTTAACGAGCAGTTTTTTATGCTGCTTGGTATCCAATTTCTCCGAGGCCAGACTA
>NZ_JBQDEX010000164.1:0-4027 GCF_052084945.1 Oceanisphaera sp. | reverse complement strand
CTGCCATTTCGACACTTCCGCCTTCCATGGCGGTCGGATGGCATTTCCCGAGCCCCGATGGGCCAGCTTGCTGGCGTGTATCTTTGCTGGGTAATAAAACGAATATCCAGTGAATATTCGCAGTTGTTACACAGCAAAGATGGCTAGCCCAGTGGCGTGTCGTGGAAGGTGACTCTGTTTCCTCTCGGTCCAGCTTTAAATCAGATCACATTTTTACTTAGATTGGTATAACGCCGACCGCTTTACGTAAAGAAAAACTGGATTTTGTTTTAGCTAGGCGCTTGGTGCTGGGCGCTGGGCGCTATTTTTTCCCCCAATAGGCGGCTTTTAGGCGGGTCAGATCGTCGGGCTCTAGCTCCCCTTGAATGCTGTCTACCAAGTTACCTTTAGGGTCTAATATCATTGTGGTAGGCAAAGCATTAGGCCTGTCGAAGGGCCAATCTCCGGCTAATGATTTTACAACAGGCATCGCCATATCATAACGATCAGCAAGCTTGGCCAGCTGCACTTCAGATAGGCTATCAAAGCTGACTGCCAACACCTTAGGGCCCTCACTGGCCGTTAACTCATTAAGCAGTGGCATTTCACGCAAGCAAGGGGCGCACCACTCGGCAAAGTAGTTCACCACCAACCATTGACCACGATAATCGCTTAATGTTTGTTGTTCGCCATTGGCCAAGGTCAAGCTGGCTTTCTCACCACAGCCTGCCAAAGACAATAAGGCGGCACATAAAATAAAAAAGCCAGCGCTATATTTTTTCATATTCATGTCACTCACGTTAGATATGGGTAAATCTTTCTCTTTTACCATAGTCCAATGTTAACATCGTTTGCGTTACCATTAGTCACTGGCATTATATTGCGCGCATTGTCACAGGAGTTTATTAATGAGCCTATGTATTTATCATAATCCCCGCTGTTCAAAAAGCCGAGAGACCCTTGCCTTACTCGAAGAAAAAGGACTTGCCCCTAAGGTTATCAAATACCTAGAGACTCCGCCTGATGCAGAGCAAATAACGCAACTCTTGTCACTGTTAGGTATGAGCTCGGCTCGCCAACTGATGCGCACCAAAGAAGCCCTTTATAAAGAGCTAGCATTAGCTGATGAACAAAATGAGCAAGCCCTTATTAATGCCATGGTAAGCCAGCCTAAACTGATTGAACGCCCTATTGTGGTAAACGGCAACTTGGCCGCTATTGGCCGCCCACCCGAGCAAGTATTGGATATTATATAATGACCACAAAACGGGCACGCTTACTGGCACTGATTGGCTATTTTGGTTTACTGTTATGGGTGATCCTCTGGCATGGGGTTATTTCTCCTCATCCACAACTTAGTGTCACTTTTATGCTGGTTATTTGGCTACCTTGGTTGTTGATCCCCATTAAAGGCATGTTAAGTGGCAACCCTTATACCCATGCTTGGGCCGTTTACATGCTGATGCCGTATTTTTTACATGGCGGTGTATTACTTTGGTCAGATGAAGGCGAGCGCTGGCTGGCGGTGATAGAGCTAATATTGGCCACGACCATGTTTATCGGCAATATGTATTACGCCAAGCTGCGTGGCCGCGAGTTAGGCTTAAGTATTCGTCGCAAGAAAAAAGCGTAACAACAACAACTGTCACCGCTCATAAAACCCGAGTCTGCTGGCTCGGGTTTTCTGTGTTACGGCTTATAGGCTGGGCTGCAAATGCTTAGACCAGCGATGTTCAAGCCGACGAAAGCCCCAAACCAGTAAAAAAGTCAGGCTCATATATAACAATCCCGCCGCCAAAAACGCCTCAAAAGGTGAATAGTAGCGAGAGTTAACAATGCGTGCCGCACCAGTTAAATCCACTATGGTGATCACCCCAGCGACGGCTGAGCCGTGCAACATAAAAATCACTTCATTGCTGTAAGCCGGTAAGGCTCGGCGAAATGAATTGGGTAAAATAATGCGCCTTAAGGTGGTTAATCGACTCATACCATACGCATACGCCGCTTCGACTTGCCCTTTGGGCATGGCATTAAGTGCACCACGAAGGATCTCGGCGGTATAAGCGCTGGTATTTAGGGTGAAGGCTAAAATGGCACAAAACCACGCTTGGCTAAATAACTCCCACGCAATAGATTCGCGCAGCCAAGTCCATTGTCCGGCACCATAGTAAATAAGAAACAGCTGTATTAATAAGGGCGTGCCACGAAAGAAATAAATGTAGGCCCAAGCCGGTACTTTTAATACCCAGTAGCGACTATTACGACAAATACCCAGCGGCACCGCTATCAGCAAGCCAATAATAAGCGACACCCCCACCAGCCATAGGGTGGTATAAAATCCCTGCCAGTACACAGGCCATTCGCTGGCGATAATAGTAACATCCATGACTTACCTCGCCGCTATTGCATAATGACGCTCAGCCCACTTTAACAGTGAGGTTGAAAGCGTGGTAAACAACAAAAATATCACCGCCATATAAAACGTAAAAGGTAGCTGAGTGGCACCGGCCGCTAAGGATGCCTTACGTACCATGTCGTCTAACCCAATAATAGACACCAAGGCGGTGGTTTTAAGTAACACTAACCAGTTATTACCCAGCCCCGGCAAGGCATGGCGTATCATTTGTGGAAATAACACCCGACGCAGTACCCTAGTTCGACTCATACCATAAGCGCGAGCCGCTTCTAGCTCTCCTGTATCAACCGCTAAAATAGCACCGCGAAAGGTTTCTGCCATATAAGCACCAAAAATAAAGCCTATGGTTAGAATACCGGCAATAAAAGGGCTTATTTCTATATAATCAGGCACATAGCTTACCCACTCATGAGCAGGGTCCTGCCCACCCACCCAGTGGTTAAGGTGTTCATTCAGTGAATATAAAGAGTTATTAAGTAAAACCTGACCGCCAAAAAAGATCAGCATCATCAAGACTAAATCAGGAATACCGCGAATAATGGTGGTGTAGCCCGTAGCGAGCCAACGCAGCGGCAAAAATGCCGACAACTTGGCAAGCGCTCCTAGCAGCCCAAGAGTGACTGCCAATAATAATGAAAACAGAGCCACCTGTATCGTCAGCCCAGCGCCTTCTAGCAAAGCACCTTCGTATCCTTGCAAACCCAACATAACCCTATCCTTGTTGTTGGCTGTTGTTGTTCGTATTGACTTTCTCTGATAACAAAAGTGGCCAAGCTGATACCCAACTTAGCCACATCTGTTTATCCAACGATATATCCTAAGCCTGATGTGAGCGGTTTATTCTCCGTAAACATCGTACTCAAAATACTTATTATTAACCGCCTCATATTGGCCGTTATCACGCAGGTCTTGAATGGCTTGGTTCAGCATCTTCTTTAGATCCTTATCTTGCTTGCGCACCGCAATACCAAAACCATCACCAAACCATTGTTCATCGGTCACCGAGGGGCCAACAAACTCAAATTGATCGCCGCCCTCTTTATTTAACAAGCCCTCTTCAATGGCGGTAGCGTCTAAAAACACATAGTCGACACGCCCTGCTTTTAAATCAAGGTAGGCTTCATCGGCAGTGCCATAGCGCACTAGGCTGACGTCTTTGCCAAAATTATCACTCAAGTATTTGTCGTGGGTGGTGGCAATTTGCACCCCTACTCGCTTGCCCTTAAGGCCTGCAGCACTCAAGTCCAGCTTAGTGCCTTTTTTAGCCACAAACTTATTGGGCACCAAGGCATATTTATCAGTAAAGTCTACAGTGCGCTTGCGCTGTTCGGTAATCGACATGGCCGCAAGAATCGCATCGTATTTACGAGCTAATAAACCAGGAATAATGCCATCCCAATCTTGGGCAACGAGGTCACATTTTACCGCCATTTGTTTACAAAGCGCATTGGCCATATCAACGTCAAAACCTTGCAACTCCCCCTCTTTATCTGTCCAAGAAAAAGGCGGATACGCCCCTTCAATGGCAAAACGCACGGTATTCCATTCTTTGGCTTGCACAGAGCCCGCTGCAAACGTCGCCATTATGGCACCTGCCACTATCCACTTTTTCATCTGCTTACTCCTTGTATT
>NZ_JBQDEX010000163.1:0-4126 GCF_052084945.1 Oceanisphaera sp. | reverse complement strand
TATGCCAGCAAAAAAATACCGAGCCTAAAGCTCGGTATGATGAATGGGGCTTATACCCATCTAAGTAAATATATGGTCAGTTTGTATTAAGTAAAAAACTAAGGATTATTTTGATCAGTTAGTTTTACAGATTGGCATTCATCGTTTGCTTAATCCGCGGCAATTAACTGGCGAGAAAAAGTCAAAATATGGCCTTTAAACGGCTGCTCTAAATAATCGGTATGCTCGGGTTTGCTGTGGGTACTGGTAAAGCCAAATTCAATCATTTTTTGACTGATCTTATTTTTTCTACCCCGTCCCGGATCCACCAATATCACCTCACATTCTGGGTTAGCATGGCGTTGAATAAAATCTGCGAGCATGATGATATGTTGATCTTCGTACAGTAAATCACTGCCAATAATTAAATCAAACAAGCCTAACTTGCTACGATTATCTGCCCAATCTACACGCTCAAACGCTATGTCTTTGTTGTTGTTAAGCTGTGTATTTCGGTCAAGAAAAGACTCAACAGTTGGGTGATAATCGGTAGCGGTAATGTCGGCGCCGCGTTGGTTAAGCAGTATACTTGCCAACCCAATGCCACAGCCCACTTCAAGAATACGCTTTTCTGCTATGTCGTAATCAAGCATGTGGTTTGCAAGTACTTTACTAGATGGCCACAACACACCAAATAGTGGCCAAGAAGTATCACAAATACCTAATTTTTCAGCTATGCCATTAGGATCACTAAACTGCTGATTATCACGTAAAGTGCATAGGTGTATATCGGTATTGCCAATCTCAATCGTTTGATAACGTACGCGCAGGGGCGAAGTCATAATAAATCCTAGGTAGGAGGCTAAGCTGAGACATGAGTGAGGACAGATGTTACTCAGCAACATAAAACAAGATCAAGAAACTTAAGCACATTATAGTGCATTTTACTGAATGTTGCTGATATTTAACCGCGTTAGGGTTTTATGCTGCAAGACAGGAAGTAGTAGTGTATAGCGCTATTTTTGTGAGGTATTTAAGTAAAATAACGTGGGGATAACTCTTTCGCGTGAGCAGCATCAGCCATACCTAGGTGATATGGCTGATTGGTGCTATTAAACTGCCTGATATGCTTTAATTGAGCGTACCATGCCGTGAGCGTCTAATCCGAGTTTAGCTAACACTTGCTGCTGGGAGCCTTGCTCAACAAAGAAGTCAGGTAGGCCTAAGTTGAGTACCGGAAGTGGTTTTTTATGGCGCATTAAGCATTCATTTACCGAAGAGCCTGCGCCGCCCATAATGGCATTTTCTTCAATGGTTACCAATAATGTATGTTCAGCCACTAATGATAATAGTAAGGCTTCATCTAATGGTTTTACAAAGCGCATATCGACAAGTGTTGCGTCTAATCGTTCGGCGGCCATCTGAGCTTCGCTTAACAAACTGCCAAAGTTGAGTAAGGCCACCTTGCCATGAATGTTGTTGGATTGGCGAATGACGCGCCCTTTACCTATTTCCAGTGCTTGCATCTGTGGCTGTATCTTAGCATTAGGGCCACTACCTCTGGGGTAGCGTACCGCTGCAGGCCCTGGATATTGATAGCCAGTATAGAGCATTTGGCGACATTCATTTTCATCAGCAGGGGTCATGATCACCATATTAGGCACGGTGCGCATAAAGCTTAAATCGTAAGCCCCTTGATGAGTAGGGCCATCGGCACCCACAATCCCCGCACGGTCTATGGCAAAGAGTACATCCAATTCTTGTAATGCCACATCATGAATAAGCTGATCGTAACCGCGCTGTAAAAAGGTAGAGTAAATAGCCACCACCGGCTTGTTACCTTCTATTGCCATACCCGCAGCCAAGGTCACTGCATGTTGCTCGGCAATGGCCACATCAAAATAACGCTTAGGGTACTCTTTTGAGTAGCGTACTAAGCCTGATCCTTCACGCATAGCAGGCGTAATCGCCATTAATTGCGGGCATAGTTCAGCCATATCACACAACCAATCACCAAATACTTGCGAGTAGCTTGGGCTGGAAGGGGCACTCTTTGGTAATACACTGTCAGCGGGATTAAACTTAGGGACACCATGATAGCCAATAGGGTCTTGTTCAGCAGGTAAGTAACCTTTGCCTTTACGGGTCATAATGTGCAAAAACTGTGGCCCTTTGAGCTTGCGCATATTGCGCAAGGTTTCTACTAGGGTATCAATATCATGACCATCGATTGGGCCTACATAATTAAAACCAAATTCCTCAAATAAGGTGCCAGGAATGACCATGCCTTTAATATGTTCTTCAGTACGCTTGGCTAGCTCTTTAAGGGGGGGCAATATTTCTAATGCTTTTTTGCCGCCCTCACGCAGCGTGCTATAGACAGAGCCGGACATAATGCGTGCGAGATGGTTGTTCAGTGCCCCGACGTTTTCCGAAATCGACATTTCGTTATCGTTTAAAATAACCAGCATGTCGTTATGAACGTCACCCGCGTGATTAAGTGCTTCAAAGGCCATACCTGCGGTAATAGCACCATCACCGATAATGGCTGCTACCTTACGGTTTTTTTGTTCTTGTTCAGCGGCAATCGCCATGCCTAATGCAGCACTGATGCTAGTGCTAGAGTGACCGACACTTAAGGTGTCGTACTCGCTCTCTTCGCGCCAAGGAAAAGGATGTAAGCCTTCAAATTGGCGAATGCTAGCAAGGCGCTCACGCCGACCGGTTAATATTTTATGGGGGTACGCTTGATGGCCTACATCCCATACTAAGCGATCAAAAGGAGTATTATAGACGTAGTGTAGAGCAACGGTTAACTCAACGACCCCTAGCCCAGATGCTAGGTGCCCACTACTTTGGCTTACTGAGTGCAGCAGGTAAGCGCGTAACTCAGAGCATAAGAGCGGTAACCTATCTTGTGGCAAACTGCGTAACTCATCGGGGAGATTAGCCAGTGCCAAGGTTGGATAATCGGCAATATTCAGACTCATAAGCTTATTATTATGCTCGCTCTAAAAATCGCGTTTAACGATGTAGTGAGCGAAGGCTTCCAGTGTTTGAGTAGGATAGGGGATATCAGCCAGTGCCGACAGTGCCTGCTGCTGCAAGCGCTCGGCAAGGGCTCGAGCACCTTCAAGCCCCAGCAATGCAGGATACGTACTTTTTTGCAGAGCTTGATCTTTACCTTGAGTTTTACCCAAGGTTTGGGTGTCGGCGGTAATATCCAAAATATCGTCCTGCACTTGAAATGCTAAGCCAATCGCGTCGGCATAACGGCTTAATGCAGTAAAGTGTGTTTCTTGCATATTATTAACACAAAGCGCCCCTAAGCGCACGGCGGCAAGAATTAATGCACCGGTTTTGTGACTATGTAGACTTTCTAAGGTGCTGGCGTCAATGGTTTTACCTTCCCATTGGATATCGAGCGCTTGCCCACCACACATGCCATGATAGCCACTGGCTTTGGCCAGCTCTTGCACCATACGTAATTGATGCCCTGCAGGTAAGCCCAAAGCGGGTTGGCTTAATAACTCAAAAGCCAATGCTTGCAACGCATCGCCGGCCAAAATAGCGGTCGCTTCATCAAATGCTTTGTGTACCGTTGGTTGACCTCGGCGTAAATTATCGTTATCCATGGCGGGTAAGTCATCGTGGATCAATGAATAAGCATGAATACATTCTAGCGCCGCTGCGGCGGCATCTAAAGCCGCGTTATTAGGGTCACCTAATACGTCGCCACTGGCGTATACCAACATAGGGCGAACACGCTTCCCCCCTTGCAGCAGGCCATATTCCATTGCCGCTTTTAGCTGTGGTGCCAGTGTGCTGAGATTCTCAATCGCTTCGGCTAATACCTTGGCTATGCGCTCATGATAATGCTGCTGTTGTTGGATGAAAGCCACGTTAGCGTTCCTCTTGGCTCGTCGCGAAGGGGGCGAGTAGCTCATCATCTTGTTGCAGTAATACCTGTACTTGCTGTTCGGCTTGACTCAGGCGCTGCTGACCTGCGCGTACTAACTGCACACCGCGCTCAAACGACTTAAGCGACTGCTCTAAACTGAGATCACCTTCTTCTAGCTGGTTAACCAAGCTTTCTAATTCAGCGAGAGCGCTTTCAAAATCCATATTTTCAGGTTTTTTGGTAGCC
>NZ_JBQDEX010000162.1:0-4142 GCF_052084945.1 Oceanisphaera sp. | reverse complement strand
CCGTTAAAAACCCCTGATGATAAATAGCGATCACCACGATCGCAGATAATAGCCACTATAATGGCGTTATCCACTTGTTCGGCCAGTTTTAGCGCACCGGCCACAGCACCACCAGAGCTGACACCACAAAAGATACCTTCTTCACGGGCCAAGCGCAGCATAGTTGCTACCGCTTCATCTTCACTAATATCCAGCGTCTGATCGACACGACTTTGCTCGAAAATACCCGGCAAATAAGCCTCGGGCCAACGGCGAATCCCCGGAATACTGCTACCTTCACTGGGTTGTAAGCCAATAATTTGAATATCAGCACTTTGTTCTTTTAAATACTGAGACACCCCCATAATGGTGCCAGTAGTGCCCATGCTCGACACAAAATGCGTTAAGGTGCCGCCGGTTTGCTGCCAGATTTCGGGGCCCGTGCTTACGTAATGGGCCTGGGGATTATCAGCATTATTAAATTGGTCTAAAATCACCCCTTTGCCATCAGCCGCCATTTTATCAGCTAAGTCGCGGGCGCCTTCCATGCCTTCTTGTTTGCTCACCAAGATCAACTCGGCACCATAGGCCAACATAGACGCCTTGCGCTCTTCGGTGGCGTTATCGGGCATGATTAATACCATGCGATAGCCTTTAATGGCCGCCGCCATCGCCAATGCAATGCCGGTATTGCCACTGGTTGCTTCAATCAAGGTATCACCCGGCTTAATATCGCCACGGGTTTCAGCCTGACTGATCATATTCAGTGCCGGCCGATCTTTGACTGAACCTGCGGGATTATTCCCCTCTAGCTTAACCAAAACCTGACTCTTGGTATGGCTTGCCAAGCGTTGCAGGCGCACTAAAGGGGTATTGCCAACAAAATCTTCTAACGTTGGAAATTGCATTGTAAATCCTTAAAAGCGGTGCGTTTATGCCATTTTAGCTGATATAAGTAGGGGTCTTGAAAGCTTATTTTGGTATCAGTTATGACTAAAAAATAAAACGATGAAATGTTAGCCAAATATACCTATCAAGTTCACGTCTCTTGCACCTCACACAGGCCAAACATTAAATAATATGCTACAACCTGTAGGCGTTATCACCTCATCGACAACCGTTACCGATATAAGCATGACAAGGAGCCACCATGCCGCAGCAAGGACTTGATGCCCTCTTTCGCCCCACCAGTATTGCCGTTATTGGTGCTTCGCACCGAGATGATGGTGCAGGTAAGCTGGTGATGAAAAATCTGCTGGCAGGTAACTTTAGTGGCCCAATTATGCCGGTAAACCCTAAATACGAAGCGATAGCTGGCGTCATGGCCTACCCTGATATCGAAAGCTTACCGCGCACCCCAGATTTAGCTATTGTGTGTACGCCAAGTGATAAAAACACCGAGATAATAGAACAATTAGGCCATAAAGGCTGTAAAGCGGCCATTATATTGGCCGCTGGTACTACATCTGAGCAGCTAGTGCAGATGAAGCACAGCGCGCGCGCACATCGCATGCGGTTACTGGGCCCTAATAGCATGGGAGTGATATTGCCACACTTGGGTTTAAATGTGAGTTTTTCACCTTTTCCTGCCAAACCGGGTCGTATTGCGTTTGTGTCACAATCCGCAGCCGTTTGCTCAACTATTCTTGATTGGGCTCGCCACAATGATATTGGCTTTTCACACTTTATTTCATTAGGTGATGCCTGTGATATAGACTTTGCACAGTTATTGGACTATTTAGCAAGAGACCGCCATACCAGCGCTATTTTGCTGTATATGGACTCGGTACAAGAGGCCCGCACTTTTATGACAGCGGCGCGCACCGCATCGCGTAATAAAGTTGTATTGGTGGTAAAAAGTGGCAAAACCCAGCTAGGTGCACAGTTAGGTCACTTACATTCTGGGGGGAGTTTGGGTATGGATGCAGCATACGATGCCGCCATTAGGCGCGCAGGTATGCTAAGAGTGCGAGATACTCACGATTTATTTGCTGCGGTAGAAACACTTAACCATGCACAGAGTTTACGCGGCGATCGCTTAGTGATTCTCACCAACGGTGGTGGGCCTGCTATTATGGCCACAGATACCCTGTTATCGCGCGGGGGGAAATTAGCCCAGTTGAGTGCCAAAACACAGAGTCAGCTTGATCAGTTACTGCCGCAATCTTGGTCTAAAACCAACCCCATAGATATTGTGGGTGATGCGCCAATTAAACGTTATATCGACACTCTAAAAGTACTACTCGATAGCAATGACTGCGATGCCATTCTGATTATGCACGCCCCTTCTGCCGCAGTGCCTAGCACTAAGGTGGCTAAGGATATTATCCAGTTACTTAAACAACACCCTCGCGCACGCCGCGTCAATATCTTAACCAATTGGTCTGGTGAAACCAGTGCCTTTGAAGCCAGACGCTGCTTTACTGACGCGGGTATACCGACCTACCGCACGCCCGAAAGTGCCGCTAGCGCGTTTATGCACCTTGTAGAATATAAACGCAACCAAAAGCTATTAATGGAAACGCCCGTCTCTATTTCAGATATGCCAAGCGATCGAAAAACCGTCAGCGGTCTTATTCAGGAGGCCTTTGCTCAAGACATTTATCAGCTTGATACTCACGAAGTCAGCCAGCTTATGGCCGCCTATGGCATACAAACGCTTCCCACCTGGATTGCCACCGACAGTACTGAGGCAGCACACATAGCCGAGCAAATTGGTTACCCCGTTGCCATTAAACTGCGCTCACCCGACATAGTGCATAAATCAGAAGTATCAGGTGTGGTACTTAACTTACGATCTGCCGCCGAAGTGGCACAATCTGCCGATGCTATTTTTGACAGGGTGAGTGAGTCTTATCCAGGGGCGCGCATTACGGGGTTAATGGTGCAACCCATGGCTAGCCGCGCTGGTTCACAAGAGTTGCATATTGCCGTACGCTCCGATCCTATTTTTGGCCCTATTATATTACTGGGCGATGGCGGTATTGACTGGGATGGCGAAGAGCAAGCCGCTGTTTCTTTACTGCCATTAAATATGACGTTGGCGAGATACTTGGTTAATCATGCGCTGAAAAGTGGCAAATTGAGGGCGAACCGCTCTCACCAATCATTAGATATGCAAGCTGTGTGTCGCGTGTTAACTAAGGTGTCACACCTTATTATTAATCACCCCGAGATCACTCAGCTAGATATTCACCCCCTGTTAGCCACAGGTAAAGAGCTAATCGCGCTAGATGTTAATATTAAGCTGCAACCCTTTAGTGGTGACGGTCAAGCACGTTTGGCCATACGCCCCTACCCAACCGAATGGGAAGAGAGCACCACCCTTAAAGATGGTAGCACCATTTTACTGCGCCCAGTATTGCCAGAAGATGAGCCCGCCCATAAAGACTTTCTTAACCATGTATCTGATGAAGATCGTTACCAACGCTTTTTTGCTGATGTGGTTATCGGTCATGAAGAGTTGGCGCATATGACACAGGTGGATTATGACCGTGAAATGGCATTTGTTGCCCTGTCTGAAGACGGTGAGATTTTGGCCGTTGTGAGAGCCATATCGGATCCAGATAACGAAGATGCTGAGTTTGCCATCTTAGTACGCTCGGCACTTAAGGGAATGGGCTTAGGTCGTTTATTGATGGAAAAAATAATCCGTTATGCTGCGATTAAAGGGCTTAAAACCCTTAGCGGAGTCACCATGCCCACTAACCGCGGCATGATAGGGCTCGCTCGCAAGCTCGGCTTTAAGGTAAAAGTAAATCTTGAAGATGGCGAAGCCGGATTAACACTACAGCTGGAAGGAACAGCACGAACGTAGAGGCCATCTTTAGTCGGCCGGTTTTGCGTAGCAAAACAAGAGCCTACAGACAATATCAATGTTAACCGAGGGATGTTTTTCGGTGTATCTTTGTCTTGGCTTGTCCCCCTCGCTCCTTGCGCCTCACTGCCTTATAGACGTAAAAAAGCCCGATACATGAGTATCGGGCTTTATCTTGGTCGAATAAATTCGACCCTACTAATTGGGTGCCTGGCAGTGACCTACTTTCACATGGCATCTGCCACACTATCATCGGCGCGGCTGCGTTTCACTACTGAGTTCGGCATGGGGTCAGGTGGTTCCACAGCGCTATGGCCGCCAGGCATAAATTGGAATCTGGAAAACT
>NZ_JBQDEX010000161.1:0-4145 GCF_052084945.1 Oceanisphaera sp. | reverse complement strand
GGTGCTTGGTGCTCGGCGCTATATTCAAAACCCCAATACTTCTTTAGCGAAGGGAATACTGAGCTTTCGTTTCGCTTGAAACGAGGCGTTGTCTAGCAAGTCGAGGGCGGCAAGTAACGTACTCATGTCTCGTGATAACCGGTTAAGTAAAAAGCGACCTACATCTGTGGGTAGTTTAAAACCACGCAACTCGGAGCGCAGCTGTAAGGCACTGAGCTTGCCCTCGTCATCTAGCGGTTTAAGCTGATAAGCCACTCCCCAATCTAAGCGTGAGGCTAAGTCCGGCAAGGTGAGCCCTAAATGACGAGGGGCATTAACGGCACTGATCACCAAAGAGCCGCAACCTCGCTCTCTACTGCGATTAAAAAAGTTAAAGATGGCGCGTTCCCATATTTCAATACCGGCAATGGCCTCTAAATTATCAAGGCACACCAGCGTTTGTAGCTCCATGCCCTCTAAAATATGTGGCGACATACTTTGGTGTCGATCTAGGGAGATATAGGCTGCCGTTTGCCCTTCTTCGTCGTCTAATTCGGCACAAGCGGCATGTAATAAATGCGAACGGCCGCTGCCCTCTTGTCCCCAAAAGTACAGTAGATCGTCGTTTTGGCCCATGGCGGCATTTTTAAGAGCGGTGATCAGCTGGGCATTATCGCCAGGATAAAAGCTACCAAAGGTTTCATCATCGGGTAATTGCACCGCTAACGCCAACTGAGCTGGCTGATGTTCAATATCTTCTTGTGTCATATTAGCTCCCCAACCAACTAAAGGTGCGATCACCTTGAGCCGTGAGTTCGCTTAATGAACTTAAGGCTTGCAAAACCGCAGTGCGCGAGCCCGGCACACTTAGACGATATCGCCCTTGAGAGCCTGCGCTTTCTGCCACATAAACAGCGGCCACACCATTTAGCTCGGCCAACTTACGCTCAAGCAGCACTGAGTCAGAAAACTCCCGCAAGCCAGACACTAATATGGTGAGCTCACCTTCAACATCTTCTGTTAGCGTTAATGATTCTTTTGGAGCCTCATTTTCAGCTAACGCCAGCGGCTCTGATACCGCTTGGCGCGCCCAATAATCATTGATCTTGGTTAGTAACGATTCCATAGCATCATCATGGGATGTGCCATTAAGTACTCCTTTAACCAGAGCCGACTTTTGTTGGGCACTAAAGAGCTGCCACTGGCCGGTGTTCGTCGTTTCAGATTGCTCTACCATCAGCCAGTAATCTGCATTATAACGGGCACTGGCTTGGCGCACTAAGTGAGGGGTAAAAGAGTCATTACCGTTTAGTGTTATTTGCTCATCCAGATCCCACAGCGGCCATAATAGCGGCTGCTGATAATGGGTAGCACTTGCTTGCACGCGAGAGCTGGCCTCATTGTATACCTGAGCCTGATCACGCCACCACACTAGCACGCGCGGCTTACTCGCGGTGGCAAAAGGTAAACCGGCACTGTTAAACAAAGCCTGCAACTCTTGGCCATTAAACTGGGCTTGATAGCCCATGCTCGATGACTCACTATCCAGAAAACGGGTGATATCACTGCGCGCTTCTTCTCTCGCCCAAGAGGATGTTACCTGTTCTCCGCCTAAACGAGTGAGCACGATATCAAGCGCTTGCAGGCGGGCTTGTTCACGACTATAAGGTGCAGGGTTTAAGCTCACTTCAAACACCGACTGCGCCACAGTGGCCGTTGAAAAAAGCCACACAGCCACCCAAAGCAGTTTTTTTACCATTTCGTTGCCATTGTTAAAAAAGCAGTCCTCCATAATACCTATAGACGGCTTGGCAAACCAGACTCATCGCACGGGTTCACGGGGCAAAACCAGATTCAGTAAGATGCCAACAATGCCGCATAAACTGATCCCTTGTAAGCTAAAGCCCCCTACACCAAACGCCATGCCACCAATGCCAAAAATTAAAATGACCGCCACTATGCATAAATTGCGTGCTTGGGATAAATCCACCTGATGTTTGATTAAGCTGTTTAAGCCCACAGTAGCAATGGATCCAAACAGTAAAATCATAATGCCGCCCATTACCGGTGTGGGAATACTCAGCATAAGCGCACCAAACTTACCGACAAATGCCAGCACAATGGCAAAGCCTGCCGCCCAGGTCATAATCACTGGATTGAAGTTTTTGGTGAGCATAACCGCCCCCGTCACCTCAGAATAAGTGGTGTTTGGCGGTCCGCCAAAACAAGACGCACCCATGGTCGCTAACCCATCGCCTAATAAAGTGCGATGTAGCCCTGGCTTTTTGAGATAGTCTTTTCCGGTAACCGAACTAATGGCCAGCACATCACCTATATGTTCAATCGCAGGTGCAATAGCTACCGGTAACATAAAGAGCACGGCTTGCCAGTGCCACTCAGGAGCAACAAAGTTGGGCAGAGCAATCCAAGCTGCAGCCTGTACCGGCGAAAAGTCTACCACGCCAAACCCCAATGCAATGCTATAACCCACGGCGATACCGGCAGTGATGGGCACCAAACGAAACACGCCTTTAGCCATAGTCGATACCAGCAAGGTGGTCGCCAATGCGGGTAAAGATAACCAAAGCGCAACATCATGAGGGATAAGTTGTGCTGAGCCATCGCCGGCTTTACCAATGGCCATGTTGACCGCCATGGGGGCCAACCCAAGACCTATCACCATTATCACGGGGCCAACCACCACAGGAGGCAGTAAGCGTGTTAATAATGCGGTGCCGCGCCAGCGCACTATTTGGCTGAGTAAGGCATACATGATGCCCGCGGCCATAATGCCACTCATGGTGGCTGGTATGCCCCAAGTTTGTACGCCATATAAAATGGGGGCAATAAAGGCAAACGACGAGGCTAAAAAAATCGGCACTTGGCGTTTAGTGCATAACTGAAAAATAAGGGTACCGATACCGGCGGTAAATAACGCCACATTAGGATCTAAGCCGGTGATTAATGGCATTAATACCAAGGCACCAAAGGCGACAAATAGCATTTGTGAGCCAGCGATGGCCTGGCGTAGCGGAGTATGAGCGACGTCTTGAGAAGGCGTCGCCAATGCGGTGTGTTTATTGGTGTTCATATTGTTACCTTGCAGAAAAAAACCGGCTAATGCCGGTTTTAATGTATACCTTATTTAGTGCCAAATATTTTATCGCCTGCATCGCCAAGGCCTGGGATAATGTAGCCATTGTCATCGAGTCGTTCATCAACTGATGCACAATATAACTCTACATCGGGGTGAGCCGCCTCTAATGCTGCGACCCCTTCAGGGGCCGCCACCAGCACTATCACTTTAAAGTGGCAACATCCTTTTTCTTTAAGTAGATCAATAGTGGCAATCATAGAGCCGCCAGTGGCCAACATAGGGTCTACCACTAATGCCATGCGTTCATCTATGTGGCTGACTAGCTTATTAAAGTAGTGTACGGGTTGTAGGGTTTCTTCATCGCGATACACCCCCACCACACTGACTCGTGCCCCCGGCATGTGCTCAAGCACTCCGTCCATCATGCCAAGTCCGGCACGCAAAATAGGCACGACTGTTACTTTTTTGCCTTTTAGCTGGTCGACTTCTGTTGGGCCATTCCACCCTTGAATGGTGGTTTTTTCAGTATCAAAATCAGCGGTCGCTTCGTAGGTTAATAAACTTCCCACTTCTCGTGCTAGTTCACGAAAGCGTTTGGTACTAATGTCGGCTTCACGCATTAGCCCCAACTTGTGTTTCACCAAAGGGTGCTTAACCTCAATAACTTTCATACTTTTTCTCCCAACTGATGGCGACACAAAAAAATCGCGAAACTTTAGCATAATATAACCTATAGCGGCAGACTTTTCTGTGAGCAAATAGCCAAATAAATTTTCAAAGGGCATTCGCTCAGCACTGCGCCTGCCCTGCGCCAGCTAAAGCCTGCCCTGCGCCAGCTAAAGCCTGCCACAAGCTTTAGCGGCCCCACGCTTATATTTAACTGACAGCTAAACGCCTGTCACTTAGTCACATCTTTTTGTTGATGTTTGAGTAGAAATCAGGCAGAGCGCGCTACTCCGCTCGACTCGCCGTAAACCCATCCATGGGGGCTCCGCCGCGCCCTCCCTGGCGCGGAGGGTCGACGGAGCAGACACCCTCTGCCTTCCCATTAACACCGAGTTGCCTGAAT
>NZ_JBQDEX010000160.1:0-4215 GCF_052084945.1 Oceanisphaera sp. | reverse complement strand
GGCACTAAGCTGTCAGCTAGCCCTGACTACAGGCAGTACAAACTGACTACTTATTTAGTACGATTGGTATAACGCTCAGCCTTTAGCAGGTAGCGCCTTGGTGTGTGTTGCGCGTCAGTAAAGTAGCCAAGCTCAACCTGATAGCCTTGTTCTTCAAGAAATATCGCTTTATCAAGCAACAACCACAACTCTAACGGATATTGATAACGATGACGCACCAGTTCGATGCGTTTTACTAATAAGCGACGGGCTTGTGCCAGCCCCAACCAGTGTTGGTTGTCGATAACAGCAGGTGGAGTGAGTGATTTCTTCTCACAGGCCCAGCGAGCAAAATCACAAAAGTCGCCACTGAGTAAGCGTTTAGGAAAACTGGGTAAGGGTAAGTAATGTGCTTGGCCCGTTAACCACTGCTGTAGTTCATCAAAGGCCAAGCGCCAAGTGAGCTCAATATGGCGTAAGCGGCGCACGCGCTCGCCCCCCGTGGCTTGCTGTTGCAAAGGCAAGCGCAGGCTATGACGGTCGAGTTGTAAATCTAGCTGCTGACCAAGCGTAGATAAAGGTTGGTAATGCTGACCGGCAATTAAGTGATAACAGCAGGGCGATAGGGCCAGTTGCTGGGTGTGGGCGGTGGCACTGTGTTTTAAAAAGGCGAGATGCAGCTCGCCGCAGGCATGTAACGCCACGGCCGCTTGTTGCGGTTTAAATAATGCAGCAGCTTGCTCATCTAGCGCATTGGTACACACAAACTGGTGAGGCAGTTGTAGTTGGCTTGCCAGTTGCTCGCCTTGAGCACACAGGTCGGCATTCCACTCTAGGCTAGTAACGGCCAGCGCCCCTTGTTGAGCCAGTAACCGGCCTAAATGCCCCTTGCCAGCACACCACTCTAAAATGGGGTGTTGAGTATTGAGATTGGCAGCAAAATCATTAATTTGTGCCCATTTTCGCCCGCCAATGCCATTGCTCCAACGGGGGTTGGCATAGTGAGGAGCACGTGCCAACTCAGGCAACTCGATGCGGTGGAGTTCGGGTAACTGAGGTCGCCATTGACTTAGCCAAGCGAGAGCGGCTTCTGAGTTTGCATCCAGTGCATCTAATGCGACTTCATCGAGCGCTTGTAAGGCATCTGTTAGCTCTGGCCATGGCAGTTGTGTGCAACTAAACGGCAGGGGTTGCCAGTCGCCCTTGGCTTGTTGTAGCAGGGTGCTGAGCTGTTGAAATTGTTTAGTAAGAGTACTCATGGTCGAATTATACCTCTGTAGCCTTGCTCAGCACCATCTGGTATCTGTGTCCAGCTTGGTATTGGGACTGTGTGGGCGGTAGAATACGCTTTTGCTAACAGTGGCGTGGAATAAATATGAAAAGCTGGGATGTAATTATAGTGGGTGGTGGCGCCGCTGGTTTGATGTGTGCAGCCGAAGCCGGTAAGCGAGGCCGCCGTGTCTTGCTGCTTGATCATGGTAAGCGCATTGGCCGTAAAATTATTATGTCGGGCGGTGGCCGCTGTAATTTTACTAACTACTTTATTGAACCCAGCGCATTTTTATGTGAAAACCCCCACTTTGTTAAATCGGCATTGGCTCGCTATACCCAATGGGACTTTATAGCCTTGGTTGAAAAGCACGGCATTGCTTATCACGAGAAAGCTTTAGGTCAGCTGTTTTGTGATGATTCTGCACAGAGCATCGTCGATATGCTGGTAAAAGAATGTGAAGAGGCTGGGGTTACCATTCGGTTACGCAGTCATATTGAGGCGGTAGAGCAGCAAGATGAAGGATTTGCTGTTACCACTAACAATGAGCAATATCGTTGTCAGTCGCTCGTAGTGGCCAGCGGCGGCTTATCTATGCCCAAAATTGGTGCTTCTGCTTTTGGCTATCAATTAGCCGAGCAGTTTGGGCTTAAAGTATTGCCTACGCGCGCCGGATTAGTGCCTTTTACCTTACAGCCCGAGGACAAAGCCACCCTAGAACCACTGGCTGGCGTGTCTTTGCCGGTGGTGGCCGAAAGTGTTGATGGTACGCGTTTTAGTGAGAGTTTATTGTTTACCCACAGGGGCGTGTCTGGCCCTGCTGTGCTGCAAATATCTTCTTATTGGCAGGCCGGAGAGCCGGTGTTGTTTGAGTTGTTGCCCGAAGGGCGCCTAGCTCTGGGCATAAGTGAGCACCCTAACCAAGAGCTGAAAACTTGGCTAGGGCATCAGTTGCCTAAGCGACTGGTCGACGCCTTGTTTACGCGAGAGGAGTGGACTCAAGCCAAGATCAGCAATAAACCACTAAAACAATATATTCCTAAAGAGCTGGCCGCCATTGAGCAGCTGCTGAGTGCTTGGCCTCTCAAGCCAGGTGGTACTGAAGGTTATCGCACCGCCGAGGTAACCTTAGGCGGAGTAGACACTAATGAATTGTCTTCTAAAACCATGATGGCGAAAAAAGTGCCTAATTTATATTTTATCGGCGAAGTAGTGGATGTCACCGGCTGGCTAGGGGGCTATAACTTTCAGTGGGCTTGGAGTGCCGGTTGGAGTGCCGGACAAGTGGTTTAAACCATAGCTGTACGGCTTACGTTATACGCTGTACGCCATACGTTAAAACAACATCAGTATTTTCTTTAAGCGTATGGCGTACGGCGTCAAGCGTATTGCTCCCGAAGGGGCCTAAACAATATCTAAATGTGTTTTACGATTAGGAGCCGGAAAAGCGGCATCTAAGCGGGCCAGTATGTCTTGGCTGAGCTGAATATTCAGCGCGTCGGCATTTTGCTGTACATGCAGCGGCTGCACGGCCTTGGGAATAGCAATAAGGTCGCGTTTGCCATCTATGGGGCGAATGGCCCAAGCCAGTAACAGCTGCGGCACACTGATGTTTAGCTCTTGCGCTACAGCTTGCAGTTCGGGATGAGCCATTAAATCGCGCTGTAAACGACCCCCTTGAGCCAGCGGGCAATAGCCCATAGTGACAATGTCTTGCTGGCGTTGCCAAGGGCGCAAGGCATATTCAATGCCACGAGATCCTAAATGGTACAACACCTGATTAACCGCAGTATCTTGGCCACTTAAATAATGCCACAGCTGTAACTCGTCATGATCAAAGTTAGACACCGCAAAACGTTTTATTTTGCCCTCGGCACGTAATTGCTCAAAGGCACTTAGAGTTTCTTCTAGTGCGATACCGCCGGGCCAATGCAGTAAGTACATATCGAGATAATCGGTACCAAGGCGCTGCAAGCTGTCTTCACAGGCTTGAATGGCGCTGCGTTTACCGGCATTCCATGGGTAGACCTTAGAGACCAAAAACGCCTGTTCGCGACGACCTTTTAACGCCTCACTGACCACTTCTTCGGCGCCGCCGTCGGCATACATTTCGGCGGTATCCACTAAGGTGAGCCCTAAATCTAACCCTTGTTGAATAGCACGAACTTCATCGCGTCTAGGCGCTAGGCCTTCGCCCATATACCAAGAGCCTTGGCCAATGGCGGGCAGGGTAACAGCGGGCTCTGTGGTGGTCGCTTTAAGCGTAACGGTCGCGTCCATGGTAACCTCTTCATTTGTTGACGGTGATTTTTTGTGTATTCTAAGTCAATATGTTCTATGAGCAAGCTGCCCATTGCAATGTTCTCTTCGACTTTGCTAGACAAGATGGGCCGATACACTTTTTAAATAAGGGGCAATAAATGAGTGCATCAGAGGTTGATGACCAAAATGAACTTGTTCCGGTGCGACGACGCCTGCGACTCGATGATTTAAATCAGTTGCAAATAGAGTTATTGGCTAAACAGTTTAATAACGAAGCCGGTGTCTCTAAAGTAGTGGTGCGAAAACAATGGTTAGAAATTGAGTACGATGCTGCTGTGTTAACCCTAGAGCGAGTCATTGAATTACTAGAAGCCTATGGCGGTGAGTTATCCCAAGACTGGTGGACCTCTTTTAAAGCCAACTGGTATTTAAAGCGCGAAGAAAAATTACGCGCCCAGCTTAATGAAGAACCTTAAAAGATAGCTATCAGCGCTCAGCAAACACAATGCTGTACGCTATCCCAATATATCGCACCCAACCCAAAGGAGATCCTGACTTTCGTCGGGATGACGGCTGGTTTTATGTTGAGCTTGGTGCCGAGCGCTGCCCTTTCACAGCTTATACCAATCTAAGTAAGTATATGGTCAGTTTGTATTAAGTAAAAAACTAAGAACTATTTTTGCCACGGAAGACACGGAAAAAGG
>NZ_JBQDEX010000159.1:0-4221 GCF_052084945.1 Oceanisphaera sp. | reverse complement strand
TCTTTTCAGATGTTATCTTTATTTTTCCGTGTTGTTCCGTGTATTCCGTGGCAAATGTGTTTTAAGACGTGCCGCTGCGCGACACCAGCCGGCTGAAGCGGCTTCTACAAGCCAACCTTATGCTCTCGTAGAGGCCGCTTCAGCTGGCCGATTTTGCGTAGCAAAATTAAAACCTGGCTGTAAGACTGTAAAGAGGACTGGCTGAGATAAACCTGCAAGGGGTGAGGAGGACGTAATAAAACCTTACAGCCTGTTGAATGGATTGCCGCGTTGTTGCACTCCTCGCAATGACCCATTTTTAAAGCTTGGTGCTAGGCGCTGGGCGCTTGTCAGTTAATTCAACCAATCTAAAAACACCAGCAGCCAAGTGATGCCACAGAGCACTAAGGCTAGCATCACTCCAGCCGAGCCAATGTCTTTAGCGCGCCCCGATAGCTCATGAAACTCAGGGCCAATGCGGTCAACCACCGCCTCTATGGCAGAATTAAACAACTCCACTATCAATACCAATACCATAGTGATCATCAACAGCGCTTTGGCCAGTAAGCTAATATCCCAAATCAATACTATGGGCAACAACACCACCAGCAACCAACACTCTTGGCGAAATGCTGCTTCATGTTGATAGGCGGCTTTTAGCCCTTTCACTGAATAACCACCGGCTGCAACAATACGTGCTAAACCGGTTTTACCTGGCTTCATGCCTTCTCCTCACTGAATAGCTGCCTGCTTTGTAAATCATAGCCATGAGGGGTTACCACCAATACGCTGCCTTGGGTGTACCAATCCCCCAGCACAATGCGCTGTGCTGCTTGCTCGTTGATACAAAGCGAATGAATATTGGGCCTATGGGTATGGCCGTGAATAAGCATTTGTACCTTATAGCGCTGCATTTGGCGCACCACTTCAGCCTGATTCACATCCATAACCTGCATCACTTTTTCGTCTTTAGACTGGGCGCTTTTACTGCGAATACCATCAGCAATATTCATCCGAAAACGCAAAGGCAGGCGTAAAAACAGCCACTGTAACCAGCCCCAACGAGTAATACGTCGATAACGCTGATAACCCGCATCATCAATGCACAAGGTATCGCCGTGCATAATCAAAGTAGGCTCACCGTATAAATCAATCACTTTATGTTCGGGTAACAAACTCACATTGGCCTGTTTAGCAAAGCGCCGTCCCACCATAAAGTCACGATTGCCATGAATAAAATACACAGGTGTGCCCTGCTCTACACACAGCTTAAATGCAGCCGCTACATCATCATTAAGTGTACTGGGTTCATCATCACCAATAGAAAACTCAAATAAGTCTCCTAGTACATAAAGAGCATCGGCATGCACCGCTTCTTGCTGCATAAAGCGCATAAAAGCGGCAGTAATGTCTGGGCGACCTGCACTTAGGTGCAAATCGGCAATAAATAGCGTGGTTGGCTTCAAGACAGGCTCACATTTAAAACGCGTAAAGAAAGAAAGCATATTATACCAATCTGTAAAGCTAACTGCTCAAAATAGTCCTTAGTTTTTTACTTAATACAAACTGACCATATACTTACTTAGATTGGTATTAACAAAAAATGCCTGCTCAATAGCAGGCATTTTATAACTGTGCAGCTTTATAACCCAGTACCCTGCGTTCTAGTTACTCACTTACGGTGGTGCTAGTAATCAAAATGTCTTCTACTGGCACATCTTGATGCACATAACCACGGGTGCCAGTGGCCACACCTTTGATTTTATTGACAACATCCATGCCTTCCACTACTTCACCAAACACACAATAGCCGTAGCCTTGCGTTGTTGCAGACTTGAAGTTCAAGAAGTCGTTGTCGCCCACGTTAATAAAAAACTGAGCAGACGCTGAATGCGGCTCAGACGTACGCGCCATAGCAATGGCACCCACTTTATTAGACAAGCCATTATCGGCTTCGTTTTTAACCGGCTCACGCGTTGGCTTTTCTACAAAGTCGGCATTAAAACCACCGCCCTGCACCATAAAACCATCAATCACACGGTGAAACAATACCCCATCGTAATGACCGTCACGGCAATATTGTAAAAAGTTAGCCACCGTTTCTGGGGCTTTATCAGCAAACAAATTTAAGGTGATGTCACCATGAGTTGTATGTAATGTAACCATAATCAATATCCAGTATCCAAAATAAACCGATTTAGGCGATGATTTTAACGCAAGCAGGCCCATTAGCGAACCCCTAGAGCAGCAAGGCTTGCACCAAATTGCCATTAAAGGTTCAATAGTAGTGTATTTACCCCTTACACTTTGACCAAGATGCGAAAACATGCTGAAAATCTATAATACCCTGACCCGACAAAAAGAAGCATTCACCCCTTTAGAGGCCGGCAAGGTCGGCATGTACGTGTGTGGCGTTACCATTTACGACCTATGCCATATTGGCCATGGCCGTACTTTTGTCGCCTTTGATGTAGTAACACGTTACTTGCGTTATCTTGGCTACAATCTGACCTTTGTGCGTAATATCACCGACATTGACGACAAAATCATTAAACGTGCCGCCGAAAATGGGGAAAGCTGTGATGCGCTTACCGAGCGTCTTACCGCCGACATGCACCAAGACTTTGATAGTTTGAATATTGCGCGCCCCGATATTGAGCCCAAAGCCACACAACATATTCCCGAAATCATCGCCATGGTAGAAACCCTGATCAATGATGGTCATGCCTATGTGGCAGACAATGGTGATGTTTTGTTTGAAGTCAGCAGTTTTAGCGACTACGGCAAATTATCGGGCCAAGATTTAGAGCAACTACAAGCTGGTGCCCGTGTAGACGTAGAGCACAGCAAACGCAGCCCGCTCGACTTTGTGTTGTGGAAACAATCAAAGCCCGGCGAGCCCAGCTGGGAGTCTCCTTGGGGATTAGGCCGCCCGGGTTGGCACATTGAGTGCTCAGCCATGAACGGCAAACACTTAGGTAAACACTTTGATATTCACGGTGGTGGCTCAGATTTACAGTTTCCGCACCACGAAAATGAAATAGCCCAAAGCTGCTGCGCCAACCAGACTCCTTATGTTAATACCTGGATGCACTCAGGCATGGTGATGGTTGATCAAGAGAAAATGTCTAAATCACTCGGCAACTTCTTTACCATTCGCGATGTACTTGAGCACTTTGACGGTGAAACAGTGCGCTATTTCTTGCTGTCTGGCCACTATCGCAGCCAACTCAATTATTCAGACGACAACCTAAAGAAAGCCCATAGTGCATTAGAGCGTTTTTATACCGCACTGCGTGACTTACCTGTAGTGCCAGCCGCGGGTGGCGAACCGTTTGTTGAGCGCTTTAAAGCCGCCATGAATGATGACTTTAATACCCCAGAAGCCTATTCAGCGCTGTTTGATCTGACCCGCGAAATCAACCGTCTAAAAGGTAAAGATGATACCGCAGCCGCCGGCCTTGCCGCTCGCTTACGAGAGCTGGCTAATGTACTGGGCTTATTACAGCAAGACCCTGATGCCTTTTTACGCGGCGCTCAAGGTAACAATCAAGAAGAGGCCGAAATAGAGCGACTAATACAGGCGCGTTTAGATGCTCGTCAGCATAAAGACTGGGCCGCAGCAGATGCCGCACGAGATCAGCTGACCGCCATGGGCATAGTGCTAGAAGACAGTGCCGAAGGTACCCGCTGGCGTCGTAAGTAACCCCGGCTCAACCAGCTGATTTAAAATCCATATTGAAAAAAATATTGAGGACACCATAATTGGTGCCCTCTTTTTTAATCCGCTTACCAATCGGCGTTAACATGCCGGTTAAGGAGACTCAACATGCGCACCATCACAGCCAGCTTATTACTCACCGCCCTACTAGGCCTAACCGCCTGCGAGCCCCAAGGCCCAGCCTCAGACATTGGCGATAACATTGACGAGGTGATGGATAATCAAGCAACACAGAGCACTCAAACCACACCCAACACGCAAGTAAATAATCCCAATGGTAATCACGCCAGCGCCCCAGAGCCTAAGGTAATAGAGCAGCAAAAAGAACAACTTGAGGTCGTCACTCAAGAAGCATCACAAGAAGCAGAACAACGCCTTAATGAAATTTTAGAAGAAACATTAGAGCAACCTTAACAAGGGCAATGTTAGATATTGAATGTTGGATGTTGAATGTTGGATGTTGGATGTTGAATTAACTGACAAACACTCAGCCACGGAATACACGGATAATGATTGTTAAG
>NZ_JBQDEX010000158.1:2223-4265 GCF_052084945.1 Oceanisphaera sp. | reverse complement strand
TTTTTTAATTTAATAAAGCGGCGGCTTTGATTAAGGCGTAGCAATGGCGGCCTTCGGTGAGCTTTAATTGCTCAACTGAGTAGGCGGAAAGCTGAGCGGGTATTTGTTGGCCGCCGTTAAGCGCTAAGCGTAATAACACTCGTCCTGTTGACGAGGGAGCAATGCTTAACACCTTAGCTGGCAGTTGGTTAACAATAGAAATATTGGCCACCGGCTCTAGGGCTATGCTCACATCACTGGCTAAAATTCGGACTCGTGCTGGACCTGTCCCTGCGGGGTTATTGCCTGCTAACCATAAGCGCCCTACGTCGCTGTCAAAAGGTAAGCGTCCATCGGCTAATGGTGTTGCAATGCGCCCTTCTATAATGCCGGCGACTTGCTCATGGCGATATAAAGGCGTGTTGGGTCTGGCAAGGGCTTGTTGCAGGCTATCGTTATGAGTGATGCGCCCTTTGTCCATTAATAGCACCCTATTGGCTAAGCGCTCAACTTCAACTGGGGCGTGGGTAACATAAAAAATGGGCACCTTGGCCTGCTCAGATAAATGTTCTAGCAGCGGCATAATTTCTTGCTTGGCACCATTATCTAACGCCGAGAGCGGCTCATCTAGCAGTAATAATTCGGGGCTGGTTAATAAGGCGCGCCCTATAGCGACTCGCTGGCGCTGGCCGCCGGATAGTTGCTCGCCACCTTGTTGTAATAACGGAGTCAGCCCTAACCAGTCAATAAGCTGGTCTTTGTCTGCTCGCCGCTGGGCTTGGGGTAAGCGGCGCCAGCCATACTCAAGGTTTTTTTGTACGCTAAGATGAGGAAATAAGCTAGCTTCTTGAAATACATAGCCTAAGCGTCGTTTGTAGGTTGGCACAAACAGCGACTTGTCTTGCCAGCATTGTTGGCCTAACCAAAAATGCCCCGCACACTGCTCTAAACCGGCAATGGCACGGAGCAAGGTGGTTTTGCCACATCCTGATGGGCCAAATAACGCGGTAACACCATAAGCTGGTAGGGTGAAGTTAACGTCTAGTTGAAAGTTTTTTCGCTGAACCTGAAAAGCGGCGTTAATGGTCATACTCGTACCACCGAAAAACGTCGATTTAAGGCATACACGGCCAATAAAATACTAAATGACAGCACCAGTAAGATCCCTGAAAGTAAGTGCGCTTGGCCATATTGGAGGGTTTCTACATGATCGTAAATAGCAATAGAGACCACTTGGGTGACGCCAGGAATATTGCCACCTATCATCAATACCACCCCAAATTCACCCAAGGTGTGGGCAAACCCTAATACCACTGCGGTTAAAAAACCATTACGCGCCAGTGGCAGTACCACAGTAAAAAAACGATCCAACGGGGAGGCTCGCAAAGTAGCGGCTACCTCTAGTGGTCTTTTGCCTAAGTTAGCGAACGCGCCTTGCAAGGGCTGCACTACAAAAGGCAACGAGTAAAATGCTGAGCCAATCACTAAGCCGGTAAAGCTAAATGCTAATGTACCGCCGCCTAGGGCATGAGAGGCTTTACCAAAAATGCCGTTAGGCCCTAGCGCTAACAGCATATAAAAGCCCAGCACCACTGGCGGCAATACTAAAGGCAGCGCCACCATAGCTTCTATGATGGTTTTAAAGCGACTTTGGGTTTGGCTTAGCCACCATGCCAGCGGCATGCCGATGATTAATAATACCAACACCGTAATGCCGGCTAAGCGCAGCGTGACCAAAAGGGCTGTAATATCGTCTGCAGACAACGACATATTGGTTCCTTTTCAGGGAGCTGTCAGCCGTAAGCTGTCAGCTATCGGTTAAGAAAACACGGTTTGTTATACCAATCAGCGTAAAGCAGCCATACGCTTTACGTTACACGCCTTACGTAGCCACCAAACCGGTAACGTATGGCGTAGCGCGTTAAACGTATCGCTCTCTTTTAGCCGTCATTGCGAGGAGCGCAGCGACGTGGCAATCCATTCTACAGGCAGCCATACGTCATACGCCTTACGTAAACATCCAGACAGTGTTTTTTAACGTATGGCGTAGCGCGTTAAACGTA
>NZ_JBQDEX010000158.1:0-2123 GCF_052084945.1 Oceanisphaera sp. | reverse complement strand
TTACGTAAACATCCAGACAGTGTTTTTTAACGTATGGCGTAGCGCGTTAAACGTATCGCTCTCTTTTAGCCGTCATTGCGAGGAGCGCAGCGACGTGGCAATCCATTCTACAGGCAGCCATACGTCATACGCCTTACGTAAACATCCAGACAGTGTTTTTTAACGTATGGCGTAGCGCGTTAAACGTACCGCTTTCGTTTAAAACCTAAAGGCGGTCGAATAAATTCAACCCTACAAAACCACCGATCTCTTTTCAGATCTTATCGCTATTTTTCCGCGGGTTCAGTGGATTTCGTTGCTAAAGATTCTGGTTTTAGTCTTTCTGATCCCTAATCTCTAATCTCTAATCCCTATTCACCGCTTTTTTGGTAGCTGGGCGCTAAGCTCTTCTAGTTATCCCTTACGGATTAACACTATAGCCGTAAGACTCTATGACTTTAACGGCTTCTGGCGAGCGAATATAGTCTAATAAATCGCGTGAGGCTTGATTGTCTTTTAACAATACCGCTTGTTGTACAATGGGATCGTACATGCTGCTGGGAACTTCCCAGTGTGAACCGCTTTTATATTCGCCATTTTTAAATACTTGAGATTTAGCCACAAAACCCAGCTCGGCGTTTTCGCTGTATA
Organism: Oceanisphaera sp.; assembly: GCF_052084945.1. NCBI lineage: Bacteria > Pseudomonadati > Pseudomonadota > Gammaproteobacteria > Aeromonadales > Aeromonadaceae > Oceanisphaera > Oceanisphaera sp. Next base: position 1,493 of record NZ_JBQDEX010000158.1, on the reverse strand, counting down.
CATATTGGTAAGCTTGACCGATATTTTCGCCACGTACCATTTTTGGCTGCAGGGCATCCCAAAACTCTAATTCGGTGAGTGTTTGCTGGGCGGCACGGCCATAAGGGGCAGTTTTAGGGTTAGCAATGGAGATATGGTTAAAGCTTTGATCTTTTAGTACGTTAAGATCGCTATCCACTGTTGCATCTTGTGGGCTCCACAATACCAATGTGCCAAGGGCATAAGTAAAGCGCGTATCGGCAATAGCCACGCCTTCTTCATCTAATAAGATAGGACGGGCATCGTCGGCGGCTAAAAAGATATCGTATGGGGCACCGTTTTTAATTTGGGCATATAATTTGCCTGTTGCCCCTGAAGATACCGCTACATTATGACCTGTTTGTTCGCCAAACGACTCACCCAGTTGCTTCATTACATCAATAAAGTTGGCTGCCACTGCCACTTGAATGTCGTCTGCTAACACGGGGGCACTCAAGCCAAGAGCCGAAATTAGTAATGATACTTTAAATGTTTTATTCATGGTTGTTTTATCCTTTGGCTATATAATTATATGCATAACGATGGCACTTTATCGCTATATAGACAAAAACACAACGATAACTCGGCGCAAATTATTGTTTGAAGTGCCCTGCCCACTTGGCGACAATGAATGGTGTTGACCTTAAGGACATTTTTATGGATCTGCAATTACTGCTGAGTTTGCACAGTCAAGATACGCTGTTTGTTAATCCACGCCGCATTCGCTTGCTTGAGCAAGTTCGCGAGCAAGGCTCTATTAGCCGCGGTGCTAAGGCGGCGGGTATTAGTTATAAGTCGGCCTGGGATGCGATTAAAGAAATTAATGCACTGGCAGATAGCCCTGTGGTGGTCAGTGAAACCGGGGGCAAAGGCGGTGGTGGCGCCCTATTGACCCCCTATGGTGAGCGGTTACTAAAAATTTATGGCTTACTCAATCAAATTGAGCGTATGGCGGTAGATGCCTTGCAAGATGAGTCCACCTCTCTCGACAGTCTGCTCTCTGTGGTGGCGCGCTTTTCTTTACAAACCAGTGCCCGTAATCAGTTTTTTGCCCGTGTGGTGTCGTTAGACCCCAGTGATGTGAGCCGCAAGGTGTGTTTAACGCTGCAAGGGGGGGTGCTGCTGTATGCGGATATTACCGAGCGCAGTTGTCAGCGGTTAGGTTTGGTGACCGGAAAGGAAGTATTAGCGCTGATTAAAGCGCCTTGGGTCAGTTTAAGCCGCCACAACAGCAGTGTTAGCCAAGGCGATAATTTATTATCTGGCATTGTGTGTGAGGTGATCCCTGGGGATGAGTTTGATGAGGTTATGTTAACCCTCGATTGTGGCGATACCTTATGTGCTTTGTTGGCTAAAGAGAAAGCAGCATTACAAAATTGGCAACTAGGTGATACCGCCTATGCACATTTTTCACCGTCGCAGGTAATAGTAGCGACATTGTCTTAAAAGCTTAAGAGATAGTTGAAAAGCGGTGA
>NZ_JBQDEX010000157.1:0-4337 GCF_052084945.1 Oceanisphaera sp. | reverse complement strand
CTATATGAATATGTTAATATATGTTGTTGTGCCAGCGGGTTCGGTGTGGCTTTGTATCGAGCATACATTTCATAAAAAACCACTTGGCTATGGCCCTTTAATAAATACAATAGCCTGTAACAACAATAGCCTGTAACAACAATAGCTTGCGAGTTTAATTACATGAAACTGTCTCAAGAAAGTGAATCAAGAGTCATTGAAATGGCGTGGGAAGATAGAACCCCCTTTGAAGCCATAGAGCTGCAGTTTGGTTTAAATGAAGCGGCTCTCATTAAGTTTATGCGCGCTCAACTAAAGCCAAGTAGCTTTAAACTGTGGCGAAAACGTGTCACGGGGCGAACAACGAAGCATCTCAAATTACGAGGCGATAATGTCACCCGAGGTTATTGCCCCACTCAATATAAGCACCGTTAACATTTATTAAGCAAGGATTTTTCTATGTTACTGTCTATTGCCGCCATCGTATTGGGGTTGGCGCTATTAGTGTGGAGCGCCGACCGTTTCGTTGACGGAGCATCCGCCACCGCTCGTTTTGCCGGTATGCCACCCTTGTTGATTGGTATGGTGATTGTTGGTTTTGGTACCTCGGCACCCGAAATTGTAGTGTCGGTTATTTCTGCTTGGCAGGGGAACCCAGGCTTAGCGTTAGGTAATGGTTATGGCTCTAATATTGCTAACATTGGCCTTATATTAGGGGTAACTGCGCTGATAAGTCCCATTGCTGTACACTCGCAAGTGTTACGTAAAGAATTACCCATCTTGTTATTGATCACTTTATTGTCGTTGGCTCTGTTATGGAATGGTGCTATTTCGCGCCTTGACGCCATTGTGTTATTAGCGGTGTTTGTGCTGCTGATGGGCTGGAGTATTAGGCAGGGCATGAAAAGCAATACCGACAGTATGAGTGCCGACGAAGCGCTTGAGCTGGGTGATAATTCAATGAGCCTAAAAATGGCGATTTTTTGGTTAATTGTCGGTTTATTGATATTGGTCATTAGCTCTCGCATTTTAGTGTGGGGGGCTGTTGATATTGCTCAAGCCTTTGGCGTGAGTGATTTAGTGATTGGGTTAACTGTGGTGGCCATTGGTACCTCACTGCCCGAGCTGGCGTCATCTATTGCCGCTATTCGTAAAAATCAGCATGACTTAGCCATTGGTAATGTCATTGGCTCTAACTTATTTAACACCTTAGCCGTGGTGGGTTTGGCGGGGGTGATTAGTCCAATGAGTGTGGTGAGTGAAGTGCTTAGCCGTGACTTTGTGGTGATGATCGGCTTAACCTTGTTGCTGTTTATTTTGGGCTATGGTTTTAAAGGACGCCCTGCACGCATCAGCCGTTATGGCGGTGCGCTATTACTTGTCATTTATATCAGCTACACCGGTTGGATAGCGCAAGGGGCGTTAAGCGCGGCTTAACTTACATCGCTGTTTTTTAGGCATATTCTATAAAATTGTTAACGCCCTTGCCCATAATGGGCAAGGGCTTTTTTTTATTGTGCTATTAATAGTATAAGGTGAGCGTAAAGTAAGGGTCGTATTCTCTATAACAATAACTTTATATTTGTCATGTAACATTTAATTAATATGCGTATTTAACAGGAGCGATAAATGATGAGAGACTCTCTTTATTCAGACAATAAGCGCAAGCACAGAACACCTCAACTGGCCCTGTTATTAAGCCTGCCTTTGGTTACTGTCAGTGGCTTTGCTTATGCCGGCGCAACGCCAAGCGAGCCACCGACTCAAACGCCAGTGCAGCTCTCTGCACAAGAAAGTGATCCCAACAGCATGGGCTGGATGCAGGGGTTTCCGCCTGCACCCGATAAACGCGTTAAAGCCGCCGATGGCTCGTTTTTTACCTTTCCGGCACTACGCTACAGCGTCAGTAATATGCGCCAATTTATGCCCACCGTTGACGTGTCACGAGGTATAGGCGCACCCGAGCCCTTACCTCAAAATCCAGACTCTGCCATCGCTTCGCTGCAATTTACTCCCTGGAATAGTAAGCAGCCAATGAGTTTTGCCGACTCTCTTAATAAAAACTACACCGACGGTATGCTGATCATGCATAAAGGTGAAGTCGTGTATGAAAACTACTTTGGCGCATTAGCAAAAGATAAAAAGCATGCTGCTATGTCGGTAACTAAGTCATTTACCGGTACATTAGCAGCAGTGTTAGTGGCAGAGGGCAGGCTCGACCCCAGCAAAAAAGTGGTCGAATACGTGCCCGAGCTTAAAGACTCTGCTTTTGGCGATGCCACAGTGCGCCAAGTGATGGATATGACTACGGGCCTCAAATACAGTGAAAGCTATGCCGACCCTAATGCTGAAGTGTGGGAGTATTCTGCAGCGGGTAACCCCCTCCCTAAAGCGGCAGATTACACAGGCCCTGTGGGATATTTTGAATATTTAATGCAAGTGAACAAGCAAGGCCAACACGGCGAAGCCTTTGGATATAAAACCATTAACAGCGATGCGCTCGGTTGGGTGATTTCTCGCGTTACGGGTGAGTCGGTAGCTGACTTATTATCTGATAAAATTTGGCGTCGTATTGGTATGGAGCAAGACGCCTATTATCAGGTTGATGAGCTGGGTATTCCATTTGCCGGTGGCGGCCTAAGTGCCGGCCTGCGCGATATGGCTCGCTTCGGGGAGTTAATTCGTAACCAAGGGCAGTGGCAGGGCGAACAAATTATTCCGGCCGCTGCGGTGCAAGATATTCAGCAAGGCGGTGATCCCGAGCTGTTTGCTAAAGCCGGATACGACACCTTAACCGGTTGGTCTTATCGCAATATGTGGTGGATAACCCATAACGACAACGGCGCCTTTGCCGCCCGTGGCGTGCATGGCCAAACTATTTATATAGACCCAACCGCCGAAATGGTGTTAGTGCGTTTTGCCTCACACCCAGTTGCCGCTAACGGTGCCAACGATGCGACATCATTACCGGCCTACCAAGCGGTAGCCGACTATCTTATGAATACAGCTAACGACTAGAAACTACCGATTTTGCAACGGAACCCACGGAACCCGCGGAAAAATTAAGATGAGATAAGCTCGAAAAGTACAAAAGATTTTTATTGGTAAAGTAAATAGAAGTCAAATGGCATCAGTTAGGTTGTCCTCTTTACTCCTTACGCTTCACCATAAACAGCTTTTATTCTGATTTGACCTCTACTTTTCCGTGTTCTTTCGCGGATTCCGTTGCAAGAAGGCTTTATTTTTTATGACCACAAAGGTAAATATTATGAACACAGCAAGCTTGTTTGATTTAAACGGTAAAGTCGCCATTATTACCGGTGGCGCCAAAGGCATAGGTAAAGGCTGTAGCCAAATGCTGGCCGCTCACGGTGCCAGTGTCGTGATTGCCGACTTTAACCTAGAGGCCGCTGAAGAAACCGCCGAGCTGATTCGCCAACAAGGTGGCAAGGCTAAGGCCATGGCTTGTAATGTGCTAGAAGACGACAATTTAACCGGCTTAGTGGATGCAACCTTAGCTGAGTTTGGCCAGATCAATATTCTAGTCAACAACGTTGGCGGCGGTGGAGCAGGTCGCGAAAGTCCTGCCACCTTAAGTGTGGAGCAATTTGCCCATACCTTTCAGCTCAACGTTTTTAGCAACTGGCGTTTAGCCCAGCTGTGTGCACCGCACATGGAAACTGCCGGTTATGGCTCCATTATTAATATGTCGTCGATGAGCTCCATTAACAAAAGCCCCGCCATTAGTGCCTATGCTTCGTCTAAAGCGGCCATTAACCACATGACCGCCAACCTCGCATTCGATTATGGCCCAGCGGGTATTCGTGTTAATGCTGTGGGGCCTGGCGCGGTGCGCACCGATGCGCTGGCGTCCGTTTTAACGCCAGAGATTGAATCAACCATGCTGGCGCACACTCCTATTAAGCGTTTAGGTGAGCCAGAAGATATTGCCGGTGCTGTCTTGTACTTTGCCTCTCCAATTTCAAAATGGGTGAGTGGCCAAGTGTTGTTTGTTAACGGCGGCGGCGTACAAACGCTGGATTAATTGCAACAGCGCTAAGCCCCTTCGGGGAGCCATCAGCCCTTTAAGAGGGCTGTACGCTTTAAGCTGTACGCTATAAGTAAAAGAAAACACGGTTTGGTTTTTACGTACAGCGTTCGTCGTAAGGCGTATAGCCGTCTGTTTGAGATCCTGACGTGCGTCAAGATGACGGCAAAGAAGGGGGTTTGTCTGACAGCAGACCGCTTCCAGCTCCCCCCGAAGGTGCTTTAGTTAGGCGCTGAGCTTTAATTCACTTCACCCTAATAACAGAGCGTCCCAGTAACTTACGACCCGCGACATCTAAAAATCGAACTTC
>NZ_JBQDEX010000156.1:0-4662 GCF_052084945.1 Oceanisphaera sp. | reverse complement strand
GACGCGGCAATCCATTTAACAGGCGAGGGTATAGTGTAAGGTTTTTATTACATCCGCCTCACCCCTCACAGGTCTATTTTAGCCAGTCCTCTTTACCGTTACTGGTAGAAGCCGCTTCAGCCGGCTGGTGGCGCGCAGCGGCACTAAAAGATAGCTTGAAGCGGGAAGCTAGAAGCCGGAAGAGAAGAGCTAGATTGCCGCGCTTCGCTCGCAATGACCCAAATGCCGTCATTGCGAGGAGTGCAACGACGCGGCAATCCATTTAACAGGCGAGGGTATAGTGTAAGGTTTTTATTACATCCCCCTTACCCCTCACAGGTTTATCTAAGCTAGTCCGCTTTGCAGTCTTTGAAGTCGCGCTGCGGCACTTATTTAAGAGGCGTTTGTTGGATTAATTTTGCTACGCAAAATCGGCCAGCTGAAGCGGCCTCTACCAGAGCATTGGGTTGGCTTTAAGTGTTGTCCGCCTCACCCCTCACAGGTCTATTTTAGCCAGTCCTCTTTACCGCCTTTAACGCCCGTTCACTTAAGATTTAAGCTTAGCGCTGTTTTATTTGTTAGCATAGTCGCCTCTTACATTCATAGGCTGTTACTGGGCAAAAAAATGAAAGTTATTTCTTTTAATATCAATGGCCTTCGGGCACGGTTACATCAACTACAAGCCATTATTGATAAGCATCAGCCAGATGTTATTGGCTTACAAGAAATCAAAGTACACGATGAGGTATTTCCACTAGAAGCATTAGAAGCCATGGGTTATCACGTGTATTTTCATGGTCAAAAAGCCCACTATGGTGTGGCCATGTTAAGCAAACAGCCTGCCCTTGAAGTGCGTAAAGGTTTTCCGGGTGATGAAGAAGATGCACAGCGTCGCATGATCATGGGTCGCTTTGCCCGCCCCGACGGTAGCGAAGTCACTATTTTAAATGGCTATTTTCCTCAAGGCGAAAACCGCAAGCACGAAACTAAGTTTCCGGCAAAAAAGCAGTTTTATGAAGACTTACAAGCCTACCTCACTGAATATCATCAGCCCAATGAGGCGGTGATTGTGATGGGAGATGTGAATATCTCTCATACCGACCTTGATATCGGCATTGGTGAGCCTAATCGTAAGCGTTGGCTGCGTGACCAAAAGTGTTCGTTTTTGCCTGAAGAACGCGAATGGATGGAGCGCTTGCTTAGCTGGGGCCTAACCGACACTTGGCGCCTACAAAACCCCACCACCACCGATCAATACTCGTGGTTTGATTATCGCAGCCGAGGCTTTGATGACAACCGAGGCTTACGCATTGATTTAGTGCTGGCTACTCAGCCACTCATTGAACAGCTAGTAGACACCGGCATCGATTATGAGCTGCGCGGCATCGAAAAACCCTCTGATCACGCCCCCATTTGGGCAAGCTTTAAATAAACGCTGAAGCTGGAAATTGGATACCAGTAGCTGAAAGCGAAAACAATGGATTGCCACACTGCGCTCGCAATGACACCCATGTCTTTGCGAGCAGAAGGCCTAAAGAGGTCGAATAAATTCGACCCCACGCTCGGGGTAAATTGGTATTACTATTTAAAGTTTCTTTTTTATCTTTATTTTTCAGTGGGTTCCGTGTATTCCGTGGCAAAAGTGTTTGTCAGTTAATTCAACACTCAACATTCAACATCGCCTTTGCCTGCTCTAAATTTCAGGCAAAAAAATACCGAGCCAGCCGACTCGGTATTTTTTAGCTTCCAGCTTTACGCTTTCGGCTTTTACTACAATATGGGGTGACCGACGGGGCTCGAACCCGCGACAACCGGAATCACAATCCGGGACTCTACCAACTGAGCTACGATCACCAAAGATGGCGCGCCCTGCAGGACTTGAACCTGCGGCCACCCGCTTAGAAGGCGGGTGCTCTATCCGGCTGAGCTAAGGGCGCTTAATACATTGACTGATTATTGTTGCACAGGCCGCTAAACCTGAGTCTGTGCTAACGGGGCAGAATAATACCCATTTGCCCCGCGTGGGTCAACGGCTTTGTCTGGTACTGGCCACTTGTTATGGTGATTGAGCCGTGATCGTTGAAAAAGACGGCAGCATAAATTATCAAGCATTACTAAAGTGACTAAAAAATGTGATAATTACTTCAATTTTATAAAGGTGAGAATCAACGCAGATGTCAGCTCAAATAATCGATGGAAAAGCGATAGCACAAGCGGTACGTAACCAAGTGGCCGAAAAAGTAGCCGAACGAACTCAAGCCGGAAAACGAGCACCGGGTTTGGCGGTCATATTAGTGGGCGCCAATCCTGCCTCACAGGTGTATGTGGGTAGTAAGCGCCGTGCTTGTGAGGAAGTCGGCTTTATTTCTAAATCTTATGACCTGCCTAAAGAAGCCACAGAGCAGGAATTGTTGGCATTAATAGATGAATTAAATGCCGACAACACCATTGATGGTATTTTGGTGCAATTACCACTGCCTGATCATATTGACAGCACGCCTGTGATTGAACGTATTCATCCTCATAAAGACGTAGATGGCTTTCATCCTTACAATATTGGCCGCTTAGCCCAGCGTATTCCTGCACTGCGCCCTTGTACGCCTAAAGGCATTATTACCCTACTTGAGCGAAGCCACATTAAAACTCACGGGCTGAATGCGGTGGTGGTGGGAGCTTCTAATATTGTGGGTCGCCCAATGACACTTGAGTTATTACTGGCGGGCTGTACGACCACTACCTGTCACCGCTTTACTGAAGATTTACAATCTAAAGTGGAAGATGCTGACTTATTGGTGGTGGCCGTGGGTAAAACTAATTTTATTCCGGGCCACTGGATTAAACCCGGTGCTGTGGTGATTGATGTGGGTATTAATCGCCAAGAAGACGGCCGATTAGTGGGGGATGTTGAATACGCAGTTGCAGCCGAGCGCGCAGCCTATATTACGCCCGTACCTGGTGGTGTGGGCCCAATGACAGTTGCCTCGTTAATAGAGAATACCTTGCTTGCCTGCGAGCGCTATCATCAAAATGAAGCTTAAGACGGTACGCTTTACGGTAAAGCATGACTTTTTTGACCGTTATTGCGACAGGCATATTACGAATAAAAACTTTTAGACGTGAGTGGCTGCGAGTTGGGCAGATTTAGGGTAAAGAGACTGTAGAAGCGTGTTTGCTTCTTTGCTCTTTACCTTAATTACATAAGGACAAAGTATGCACTGGCCCAGTAGAGAAGTGTTATACAGCGTTATATTTGGTACCGAGACCCCAGCGGGCCGTTACTTTGACTTGTCTCTTATTGTGGCTATTTTGCTGTCAATTGGTGTGCTTCTTTTAGACTCAATGAGCTCTGTTAGGTCGCATATTGGCGGCACACTGTATATTTTAGAGTGGACCTTTACCTTACTGTTTACTTTAGAGTATGGCGTAAGAGTATATTGTGCGCCTAAACGACTGGCTTATATTCGCAGTTTTTATGGCATTATTGATGTGCTGGCAGTTATGCCAACATACCTATCTGTGTTTATACCGGGCCTTAGCTTTTTATTAATGGTGCGCTTACTTCGGGTGCTGCGCATATTTCGCATACTAAAATTAATTCGTTATGCGAATGAAGCTAATGTGTTATTGCGTTCATTAAATCAAAGCCGCCGTAAGATAATGGTGTTTTTTAGTAGTCTGTTTATTTTGGTCACGCTGTTTGGTTCGTTACTCTATGTGGTTGAAGGGCCAGAAAATGGCTTTACTAGTATTCCGGTAAGTATTTATTGGGCAATAGTCACTATTACTACGGTCGGGTTTGGTGATATTACGCCACAAACTCCACTCGGTCAGGGTATTGCTGCTGTGACTATGTTAATGGGGTATGCCATTATTGCCGTGCCTACGGGGATTTTAAGTGCGGAGTTAGGGCGAGAAATGCGCCGCGAGTACGATATGCGTCATTGCCCTTTGTGTGATAAAACTGGCCACGATAAAGATGCCGATTTTTGTAAATACTGCGGCGGATCGATGGAACCCAAAGCGGAAGACTGAGAGAAAGAGCCACGCCCGGCTTTTTAATGTTGAATGTTGAATTAACTGACAAACACTCAACACTAAGCCCTTTTGCAACGAAATCCGCTAAATCTACGAAAAAATCGACATAACAGCGAAATTTCTATAGTGAGAGCAAAGGCTGTAAAGCGGACTGACTTTAAAGACTGCAAAGCGGACGGGCAGATACAAACCTGTGAGGGGGATGACATTTAAAGCCAACTCAATATTTTAAGGGGGCTTTGTGTTGCTCTTACAATAAGAAAGTCTCTTTTCAGATGTTATCTTTATTTTTCCGTGTTGTTCCGTGTATTCCGTGGCAAAAGTGTTTTAAGACGTGCCGCTGCGCGCCACTGAAAGGCAGTGATTGGGGATTGGGGAATCGGGATTAGCAAAATAGGATATCGCTGCGCGATATATGCACAGCTGAAGCAGAGCCTACACAGTACGAGGTGTCGTTTTCCTATTCCCTATTTCCTATTCACCCATCCCCAGCTCATTGTTGAATGGATTGCCGCGTCGCTACGCTCCTCGCAATGACCCAATTTTAAAGCTTGGTGCTAGGCGCTCGGCGCTTCTCTTTTCTTCCAGCTTCTAGCTTCCCGCTTCCAGCTATCTTTTAGGCTCTATCTTTCTCCTTACCCCTTACCG
>NZ_JBQDEX010000155.1:0-4755 GCF_052084945.1 Oceanisphaera sp. | reverse complement strand
TGGTGGCCCCTCCCAGACTCGAACTGGGGACCTAACGATTATGAGTCGTGTGCTCTAACCAACTGAGCTAAGGGGCCAAAAGTGGGGTGATTATAGGTAAAGCCGTGCTTGCTGTCTAGTAGGCTGGCCTGATATCCGTTTGATTTTTAGACGGTTGGCATAACTTTTTTGTCGTCTAGCAGTTATTACCGAACCCAGCGCCAAATAAAGCTTAAGACTAGATTGCCGCGTCGCTATGCTCCTCGCAATGACCCAAGGGCTGGGATGGCCATTAAAAATCCCTTCTGGCCTTATCGCTATTTTTTTCGTGCTATTCCGTGGCAAAAATAGGTTTAATCTAAAGAATAGGCAAAGAAAAAGGGCGCGAGTGCGCCCTTTGGTCATTTGTTGTGTTGTGGCTTACTCGTCTAAGAAGCTACGTAACACCTCTGAACGGCTAGGATGGCGCAGCTTGCGCAATGCCTTGGCTTCAATTTGGCGAATACGCTCACGGGTAACGTCAAACTGTTTGCCTACTTCTTCTAGCGTGTGATCGGTGTTCATATCGATACCAAAACGCATGCGCAGTACTTTTGCTTCTCGTGCGGTTAGGCCCGAGAGTACGTCTTTGGTGGCGTTGCACAAGCTTTCGTTGGTGGCTTGGTCTGCCGGTAACGACAAGGTAGTGTCTTCAATAAAGTCGCCCAAGTGGGAGTCTTCATCATCACCAATGGGCGTTTCCATAGAAATGGGCTCTTTGGCGATTTTTAGCACTTTGCGGATCTTGTCTTCTGGCATGATCATGCGGTGCGCCAGTTCTTCTGGCGTTGGCTCACGACCCATCTCTTGCAGCATTTGGCGTGATACACGGTTGAGCTTGTTAATGGTCTCAATCATGTGCACCGGAATACGAATGGTGCGCGCTTGGTCAGCAATAGAGCGGGTGATGGCCTGACGGATCCACCAAGTAGCATAAGTTGAAAACTTATAACCACGGCGATATTCAAACTTATCTACCGCTTTCATCAAGCCGATGTTGCCTTCCTGAATTAAGTCGAGGAACTGCAAGCCACGGTTGGTGTATTTTTTGGCGATAGAAATAACCAGACGCAAGTTGGCTTCAACCATTTCTTTTTTGGCACGGCGCGCTTTGGCTTCACCTATGCACATGCGGCGGTTGATATCTTTTATTTGCAGTATGGTTAAGTCTGTTTCTTCTTCTACTAGCTTAATTTTTCCGATAGAGCGTAATACGTCTTCAGACACTTCTGCTAAGCGTGGTGACCAGCTTTTACCTGCATCTAGTTGTTTGTGGAACCATTCAGTATTACTTTCGTCTTGGGCGAAGTTTTGCACAAAGGTTTTCTTTGGCATTTTACACTGATCGACACACAATTTTAGAATGAGACGCTCTTGCACACGAACACGCGTCATGGTGTCACGCATGGCATTCACTAAACGGTCAAACTGTTTAGGTATTAGGCGAAACTCACGGAAGATATAAGCAAGTTCGGCAATTTCTTTTGTGGCTTCAGCAGAGGCACGGCCTTTGCTTTCGATAACGCCACGCATGATTTCATACTGATCGCGCAGTAGGCCAAATTTTTCGCGAGCTAGCTCAGGACAAGGGCCGGTATCAACTTCTTCTTCGTCCTCCTCGTCGTCTTTTTCATCTTCGTCTTCATCTTCCAGCTCTTTTTCGCTGAGCTCTGAACCGATATGCGTTGCAGTTGGTGCTGCAGGTTCGGTGGAGTCAGGGTCAAGGAAACCGGTAATAATGTCGCTGAGTTTGATGTCGCCTGCTTCAAAGCGATCAAACTGGTCAAGCAAAGTGGTAATGGTCTGAGGGTATTCAGATACCGAGCTTTGTACTTGGTTAATGCCTTCTTCAATCCGCTTGGCGATTACAATTTCGCCTTCACGGGTCAGTAGTTCTACCGTGCCCATTTCGCGCATATACATGCGTACAGGGTCGGTAGTGCGGCCAATTTCAGACTCAACAGAAGCTAGTGCTTGGGCAGCAGCTTCGGCGGCATCTTCATCGGCCGACGTTTCTGTCATCATCAGATCATCGGCATCGGGGGCAGTTTCTACTACCTGAATGCCCATGTCGTTGATCATTTGAATAATATCTTCAATTTGATCTGAATCGACAATGTCTTGTGGAAGGTGGTCGTTAACCTCGGCGTAAGTCAGGTACCCCTGTTCTTTACCTTTGGCAACGAGAAGTTTAAGCTGTGACTGTGGGGTTTGCTCCATAGAACTCGTCCGGTTAGATGTTGCAAGAGGGTGTAGGCGATTAGGCATACATTGATGTAATGCGTAATTGGCCGGTGATAACAAAACTTAACCAACGCCGCTGTGTTGTTGGTATGTGCTTGCCAACACACCCATGCTTGATCATCGGGGTGTTGCAGCTTTTAGGGTTTTATAATGCCCGTTTATCGGGTTTAGTTACTATATGAGGGCTGTGCCCCCAATTTTCAATGTTCAGTTGTTATTTGCTTTACTTTCGCTGAGTAATAGCATCAATTCTTGTGTTTCTATCGGCGTTAAACCGCCTTGCTTGCTCTTTTGTTGCAGCATGTCTATATGACTTTCAAGATAGTCGTTAATTAATACAACGAAGGTATCTTGTAGTTCTTGCTCTATATTATCGCCGGCAAATAGCTCATCTGCCATGGCAAGTCTTGCCAGTGCTTTAGCTGAACTGTGGCCTCGCCAATGTTCAAGCAGCTGAGCGGTAGTTATGCTGGGCTGAGCTTGTATTTGAGCGAGTAGGCCTTGCAGTAAATCCATTCCGGGCATAGAGAGCTCGGTGAATTCTGGCATATCAGGCAAATTCGACGCCGCAGCCGGATATTGTAGCACAAGAGCAATAGCTCGGCGAATAGGTGTTAACTTTATCTTTGTATTTGTTGGTCTGGCGGGGGTGCTAGTCGATCCGCTAGGTTGTAAACGACTAAATAAATCGCGTACTCGGCGTTCGTTTTCTCCCCAATTGAGTTGCCTAGAGAGCTGTGTGATCAACCCTTCGCGAGTAAATCCTTCTGGCACTCGCATAATCGCTTCTGCTGCTTTATTTGCCAATTCATGTTGGCCTGCATCACCTGTCATGGCGTTTTGTCCTAGGCGCTCAAATAAGAAGTCACCAAAGTCTTGTGCTTGCTCTAGCTCTTGAGTAAATGCTTCAGTACCTAGTTTTCGCACTCGGGTATCGGGATCTTCGCCATCGGGTAAAAATACAAACTTTAGGCTGCGGCCATCTTGTAATAGAGGCAGGGCGTTTTCGAGTGCGCGCCATGCAGCCTCTTTGCCTGCACGGTCACCGTCGTAACAGCAAATCACTTCGCGGGTGGTACGAAATAGCAATTGTAGATGTTCTGGAGTAGTGGCGGTGCCTAGGCTTGCTACGGCATAGTCTATATCAAACTGCGCTAAAGCAACCACGTCCATGTAGCCTTCTACAATTAAAATACGCTCTGGGTTACGGTGCGCTTGGCGCACTTCATATAAGCCATATAACTCACGGCCTTTATGAAACACGGGGGTTTCTGGCGAGTTTAAATATTTAGGAGTGCCATCACCCAGCACCCGGCCACCAAAGCCAATAACACGGCCACGGCGGTCGTGAATAGGAAACATAATACGATCACGAAAGCGGTCGTATACGCGGCCATTATCACTTTTAATGAGCATGCCACCCTCAATAAGCTGATGTTCAGCGTCATTGTTGGGGGCAAATTGTCGTTTTACACTGTCCCATTGCTCGGGCACATAACCAATATTAAAGCGTTTAACCACTTCACCGCTTAAACCTCGGCCTTTTAGGTATTGAATGGCGTCTTGAGATTGGCGCAGTTGGGTTTGATAAAAGCGGCTAATGTCTTGCAGTTGGGCGTATAAATCTTGGCGTACGGCTCTGGCTGCCGCTTGTTGTTGGGGGCTTAATGACGATGTGCTGTTTTCTCGCGGCACTGTTAAACCATGCATGCTGGCCAGCTCGTCCATGGCGTCTAAAAACTCTAGGCCATCGTATTCCATTAAAAAACCCAGCACTGTGCCGTGGGCACCACAGCCAAAACAGTGATAAAACTGTTTTTCGTGACTAACGGTAAAAGAAGGAGATTTTTCGTTATGGAATGGACAACAGGCTTGGTAGTTTTTACCTGCTTTTTTAAGTTTTACCCGCTGATCGATAAGATCGACAATGTCGGTTCTAGCCAACAGGTCGTCAATAAATGATTGGGGAATTCTGCCTGACATGATTCACCGGGAAAGCGAAGAAAAAACAAAGCCGTGCCTCAAAAGAAGCACGGCTCGTTAGTAGGGTATCGCCTTGCTTTTAAGCCAGTTTAGCTTTAATGCTTGCGCTTACCTTACCCATATCTGCACGCCCCTGGATTTGCGGTTTTAACACCGCCATTACTTTACCCATATCTTGCATGCCACTGGCGCCAGTATCGGCGATGGCATTGTTGAGTAAAGTTTCCAGTTCGTCTGCGCTAAGAGGTTGCGGCAAAAACTCTTGCAGCACCACGATTTCTTGACGCTCACCATCAGCTAATTCTTGGCGGCCAGCTTCGTCATAAATAGAAGCGGCGTCTTTGCGCTGTTTTACCATTTTGGTAACTATGGTGACGATTGCTTCATCGGCCAAGCTTTCGTGGCTATCTATCTCTTTTTGTTTGATCTCTGCCAGCAGCATACGCAAGGTGCCGAGGCGCGCCTTGTCTTTGGCACGCATGGCAATCTTTTGCTGTTCAGAGAGTTGCT
>NZ_JBQDEX010000154.1:0-4980 GCF_052084945.1 Oceanisphaera sp. | reverse complement strand
CAGGGAGGTACTTGCAGCGTGTCGGTGAAGAAGACCCTTTGTTTGGCCGTTATGCTAGCCGAACCGACTAAATCACCTCTTTCATTTTTATTTATAATGCAAGCAAAAGATGTGGTGAAGTGACAGGCTGTCAGCTGTCAGCTGTCAGCCATCACCAAAACACCGAGCCCTCACGACTCGGTGTTTTTATTTCCAGCTTACAGCCTTATTTTACGATCTAATTAAATGGTCAAAGGCGCTGAGGGCGGCGGTGGCCCCGGCTCCCATGGCAATAATAATCTGCTTATGCGGCACGGTAGTCGCATCCCCTGCGGCAAAGACACCGGGCTGTGACGTCGCGCCTTTTGCGTCAATGATCACTTCACCAAAGCGCGTTAGCTCAATGTTTGAGCCTTGTAAAAACTCGGTATTGGGAATTAAGCCAATTTGTACAAAAATACCCGCCACCGCTAAGTGTTTTTGCTCGCCACTGACACGGTCAATATAATGCATACCGCTGACTTTTTGGCCATCGCCCACCACTTCTGTGGTTTGCGCGCTGCGAATAATCTCCACATTCGGCAAAGACTCGGCTTTGCGCTGTAACACCTCATCGGCGCGTAAGGTATCGGCAAACTCTAATACAGTGACATGCTCTACTAGGCCGGCTAAATCAATGGCCGCTTCAATGCCTGAGTTACCGCCGCCCACGACTGCCACTCGCTTACCCTTAAACAAGGGGCCATCGCAATGGGGGCAATAAGCCACGCCTTTATTACGATATTGCTCTTCACCTGGCACATTCAGCTCTCGCCAACGCGCCCCTGTGGCTAAAATCACACTGCGGCTTTTTAAGGTGGCGCCACTGGCCAAGGGGATATTCACTAACCCGTTAGTGTCTGCAGAGGCTGATTGAATACCGCTGGCGCGTTGGGCAGTAATCATATCTACATCATAGTCCTTGATATGTTGCTCAAGGCTTGCCGCCAGCTTAGGGCCTTCGGTATAGGGCACAGAAATAAAGTTTTCTATGCCGACGGTATCCATCACCTGGCCGCCAAAGCGCTCAGCTAACAAGCCGGTGCGTATGCCTTTTCGGGCGGCATAAATGGCTGCCGCTGCACCTGCTGGGCCGCCACCCACCACTAATACATCGTAAGGGTCGGCATCATTTAAGTTCGCCGCTTGGCGCTCAGCCGCACCAGTATCCAGCTTAGGAATTATTTCTTCTAAGCTCATGCGCCCTTGGCCAAAATGCTCGCCATTTAAGTAAACAGTAGGCACCGCCATAATTTGCCGCTCGTTCACTTCGTCTTGAAATAGCGCCCCATCTATCATTACATGAGTAATGTTAGGGTTAAGGGTCGCCATTAGGTTAAGCGCTTGCACCACGTCGGGGCAGTTTTGGCACGACAGTGAAATATAAGTTTCAAAATGAAACTCGCCGTTAAGCTCGCGAATTTGCTGCTGTAACTCGTCACTCACTTTAGAAGGGTGGCCGCCGGCTTGCAGCAGTGCCAACACTAAAGATGTAAATTCATGCCCCATAGGAATACCGGCAAAGCTCACTCTTGGCGCTTGGCCTGCTGGCGCAATGCTCATGCTTGGTGAGCGGTGTGCTGGCGCCTCTTTTAGCGTGATCTGGGTCGATAGCTGGCTAATTTCGGTAGCCAACTCTCGTAATTCGGTTGATTTTGCAATGTGTTCTGGTGTCTCGCTCAGGGACACGCTGATCTCGATGGGCGAGACAATGTTTTGTAAGTAAGCGTTCAATTGTTGTTTGAGGTTAGCATCTAACATAGTCGTGTCCTGTGCTGAGTTTAAAAAAAACTCGGCCAGCGCTCTGGTCTAGCCGAGTTAACATTAGGGAGTGATTAGGCTTAAATTAGATTTTGCCAACCAAATCCAATGAAGGGGCGAGTGTGGCTTCGCCTTCTTGCCATTTAGCAGGGCACACTTCACCTGGGTGAGCGGCCACATACTGAGCGGCTTTAATTTTGCGTACTAAGTCAGCCGCGTTACGACCAATGCCTTCAGCCGTGACTTCTACCGCCTGAATAATGCCCTCTGGGTCAATAATAAAGGTAGCGCGGTCTGCTAAGCCTTCGCCTTCACGCATCACATCAAAGTTATTGGTAATGGTGCCGGTTTGGTCGCCCACCATGTAGTACTGAATTTTACCAATGGTGTCTGAGCTGTCGTGCCACGCTTTATGGGTAAAGTGGGTGTCGGTAGACACTGAAAACACTTCCACGCCCATTTGCTGTAACTCGCTGTAATGATCTGCCACATCACCTAATTCGGTTGGGCACACAAAGGTAAAGTCTGCAGGGTAGAAGAACACCACTGACCACTTACCTTTTAAGTCCGCCTCAGTGACTTCTACAAATTCGCCTTGGCGAAATGCTTGAGCGGTAAAAGGTTTGATTTCGGTATTAATTGCAACAGTCATAATGACTCCTTTTTGTATGAGATACGTGTTGTGCTGTGAACGGTTATCATCATAGGCCGGCATGAAGGTTAAGTTAATTCGTTACTTTCTATACACCTGATAGGTTTTAGCTATCAATGGGCGGTGTCCGCCTGCTGGATATTGAAAGCATCACTAGCAGCGGCTTAAAAATGATGAAATAACAACAAAGAGCACAGTAGCTCACTATTTTTTCACGAAATAGCAGGTTATTTTTTGTCGAGTTAATGTTGAGGATCACCATTCTATATTTCTGCTATGCCTGAGCCTAAGCCGTGTTGCGCTGTTTAATAGTGAATAAAAAAGCAAAATTAAAACGTTGGTCCTATCTCTATGGTTTTGTCTTTTTTGGTTGTTTTATAACGACTTTAAGTTACATCTGTGTTTGGTGTTACGAAGTAGGGTTTGGTTGTAGGTCACGTTTCATAAGGGGTTTTTGAGTTAGACTTTAGTTTGATATTGGCCTCGTTATGTGACCTGTGTGGTAATTTTGCTAGCTTGTTACTTGATCTTATGCTGAATGTTGCGCAAATTAGTATCCGTAACGCAGCGCAGAATAAACGGAAACGTCATATACAAATTAGAGCAGAGTATTTTTCTGACTCACTAAAAAAACAGACGAGAGTTGCGAAGCAAAATAAGTAAGGTTAAAGCGCACAGCAAGACTTCAAACATTTTGTTGTGGCAAGGAAGTGACAAACCCTTAATAAGGGTTCAACTCGATAGACTAGAACAGGACGGACACCATGCCATACGCAAGCGAAATAGATACCCTGACTTCTTTGATTAAACAAAATCCGACTTGGAGTGCCATTAAGCCAGAGCACGCAGCACGTATGCGTGTGCAAAATAAATTTAAGACCGGCTTAGATATTGCCAAGTACACCGCAAAAATCATGCGTGAAGACATGGCAAACTATGATGTAGATACCTCGCAATACACTCAGTCTTTAGGTTGCTGGCACGGTTTTATTGGTCAACAGAAAATGATTTCTGTGAAGAAGCATTTTAATACCACTAAGCGTCGCTACTTATACTTGTCTGGTTGGATGGTTGCCGCCATGCGTTCACAGTTTGGCCCACTGCCAGATCAGTCGATGCATGAAAAAACTGCCGTATCTGGTTTAATTGAAGAGCTGTACACCTTCTTGCGTCAAGCTGATTCATGGGAGCTAAACCACCTGTTCCGTGATTTAGAAGCAGCGGTTAAAGCAGACGACCAAGCTAAAATTAGTGAGCTGACTCAGCAAATTGATAACCATGAAACGCACATAGTGCCAATTATTGCTGATATTGATGCTGGGTTTGGTAACGATGAAGCGACTTATTTGCTGGCCAAGCAAATGATTGAAGCTGGTGCTTGCTGTATTCAAATTGAAAACCAAGTATCTGATGAAAAGCAGTGTGGCCACCAAGACGGTAAAGTCACTGTGCCTCATGCCGACTTCTTGTCAAAAATTAACGCAGTTCGCCTCGCCTTCCTAGAGTTAGGGGTAGAAGACGGTGTTATTGTGGCGCGTACCGACTCTTTGGGTGCTGGCTTAACTAAGCAAATTGCCGTAACAGAAGAACCAGGTGATTTAGGCGACCAATACAACAGCTTCATTGATGGTGATGAAATTGCCTCAGCGGACGATATTAACAACGGTGACGTTGTTATTAAGCAAAATGGTAAGCTGATTAAACCTAAGCGTTTAGCGTCTGGCTTGTTCCAGTTTAAAGAAGGCTCAGGTGAAGATCGTGTGGTAATGGACTGTATTGCCAGCTTGCAAAACGGTGCAGACTTACTGTGGATTGAAACTGAAAAGCCGCACGTTGGTCAAATTGCCAACATGGTAAATCGCATTCGTGAACAAGTGCCAAACGCTAAGCTGGTGTACAACAACAGCCCATCGTTTAACTGGACACTAAACTTCCGCCAGCAAGTGTACGATGCATGGGCAGAAGAAGGTAAAGACGTTAGCGCCTACGACCGTGCTCGCCTAATGAGTGCTGATTACGATACGTCTGAGTTGGCTAAACTGGCAGACGAATGGACGGCTAACTTCCAGCGCGATGCAGCACGTGAAGCGGGTATTTTCCACCACTTAATTACCCTGCCAACGTACCACACGGCGGCATTGTCTACCGACAACTTAGCAAAAGGCTACTTTGGTGATGAAGGTATGCTGGCTTATGTTGCTGGTGTACAGCGTAAAGAAATTCGCCAAGGCATTGCTACTGTTAAGCACCAAGATATGGCCGGCTCTAACATTGGTGATGACCACAAAGAATTCTTCGCCGGTGACGCCGCACTTAAAGCCGGTGGTAAAGACAACACCATGGGTCAGTTTGAAAACGTATAACTAATAATAAGATGATGACCAGATCATCAAGCATTATCCCTTAGTTTATGGCAGCCCCCCGGGCTGCCTTTTTTTGTTTAAATGAGTGTCGTCCACCTCACCCCTCAAAGATTTATCTCAGCCAGTCCACTTCACCGTTTGACTGGTAGAAGCCGCTTCAGCCGGCTGGTGGCGCGCAGCGGCACG
>NZ_JBQDEX010000153.1:0-5077 GCF_052084945.1 Oceanisphaera sp. | reverse complement strand
CAAGGCCTTGCCAAAAAATACGCCCCGATAACTGCTCTAGCTGCTCTACATAATCCAGTAGCGCCATATAGCTGCCACTGAGTTGCAGGCTTAAATTATGCCGATATAACGCTTGACTATAGCTGGCGGTATCACTCGACTCTGCCGCCTCAGCTAGGGCGCTGGCATTGAGTAGTTCTGGCGGCTGGTTACCCAGCTCTAGCAATGCAAGCCCATCGCTTTTTTCTAACATAGTCAGCAATAAACCCGACATTTGATCCGGCTCAACTAGGGTGCGCATGCGCTCATCTACGTTTTCGTTAAGCTGACTGAGGCGCTGATTTAATCTGGCTAATTGCTGTTCTTGGCCATTATTCGATAATTTGGCAATGGCTTGTTCTATTTCAGCATTGACCTCTACTTGTTCATTAATCTGGCGCTCTAGGCTTTGTTGTGCTTGCTTTTGTTGCTCAACACTTGCTTGTAATGTCGACTCATATAGTAATAAGCCAACCCAAGCCAGCAAAGCCCAGCACGCACCCAGCACTAGCCAGCGCTCGCGTGCAGACAAGCCTATAAAGCGACTTTGTAGATCGGCTATTTGTTGTTTAATCCCACTCATGGCGTCACCCCTGCGCTGTAAAGACTAAAGGTTAAATCGCCTTCTGCTGGCTGGCTGATGGCTAACTGACCAAAACGGTGCCCACGCAAGCTGCTGCGTAAGTTAAACCCTAAAATCCAGGCCGGCACTGCACTGGCAGTAGCGGCTTCGCCACGTAATACCATTTGCTTGCCTTGTAAGGTGAGCCCTTGCAAGGCCACATTGTTCCACGGAATATGCGCCAAATCATTAAGGGTGTTGGCATAAGACACTAAGTTTTGTTGAGACAACAAGCTAAGCAGTTGTTGGCGCGCCTTAATATTTTGTTCTATGCGGTTGCGCTCTGTGCCGTCTTGACGGCCGGTTAAAATAGACAAGGTCTCACGCAATTGCTCGGCATCTCGTTGATCCGCCGCTAGGGTCATTTGTAAGCTGTTATTTTGCTGAGTTAACTGATAATGCGTTAAGCCGGCATAAGCAAACACCAATCCCCACACCACGACGATGGCGAGGCTAACTTGCCACAAAGTGGTGAGGTTGGCTCTGTCTTTACTGGGTTTTAACGAGGCTTGATAAAATTCTATGCGATATTTCACATTTGCCCCTCTTTTAAAATACCGACCACAGGTAAGCTCATAGGGCTTACCTGCTTAGTGGTGAGTGACTCTGGTTGAATATCGAACACTTGACTAATGGCGCTAGTAATGGCCGGCGTTACCCGCTGAGGCAAGGCTAAATACCACTTATCAGGGGCGGTTAATTTAAGCTGACCCACGGCGTAGTCAATGCTGCGTTGCAGTTCAAGCAAAAGATTATCGAACACAAATTGCTCGGCGGATAAGCTTTCATCATCAAGAGCCTGAAAGCCCCGAATGGTGCGGGAAAAATGCCACTGGCGTTGATGAATAAAGGTTAAGGTAAGCTCTTGCCCGGGTATTTTATGCAGCAGTAAGCCGCGCACCTCTGGCTCAAGTACATTAGCAATAGCCAATTCATCAACCCCTATGGTGGCAATGTCACATAATGGGGTTAGTGCTTGTACTAACTGGGCCACTTTTTCTCGCTCGCTACTATAAACGGCAATGCGCTCTTGGCCTGCGGGCCCTGGGGGTAAATCGATGTAATCAAACAGTAAATTTGCTACCGGCATCTCCACTAAGTCGCGCATGCAAAACGGCAATGCTTGTGCCAGCTCGTCATCGGGCATAGTGGGTTTTTCTATTTGGGTTTGCTTATACCAATGGCGATTAAGCGCAATAAACAAACGTCGACCTTGCCACTGCTGCTCAGTAATCAGCGCTTTCAACGCCGTGATCATGGTATCGCCTTTATTAATGGCTCGCTCTTGCACTTCAAGTGGCAACAGCTCATCAATTGCCATTAAATGAGTGGGAGTAATATACACACCTACCGCAGTCGCTGTACGGCGAGGTTTTAACCAATTAGGTACAAGTTCCATTTTTACCGCGCTAAATGAATAAAAACATATTATAAACAGTTAAAAGCGTTTTATAAACAATCATTTATCAGAATATATAGCAGTATGCATGCTTTTTACATACCACAGATCAATGTTGTTACAGAAAGGTCAGTGTTAAATAAATAACGAGCGGAATGCTGAACACCGACATGAGATTGCCTAGTAACACTATGCTGGCCATTTTGTTGGGCTGACATTGATATTGCTCACATAATAAATAGTTAAGTACTGCAGGCGGTAACATGACGGACAAGGCCAATAATTGCAACCATTCTGGTGTGAGCGGCAGCCACCATGCCACCATTAATAAACTTAAGGCGCCAGCGACTAGATAACAAAGGTTAACTTTAAAAGCTAACCCTAGGTCGCCTACTTCACCGCTTGCTAAGCGCACCCCTAGGGCAAATAACATGAGTGGCACCGAAATTTGCCCTAATAACTCGGCGCTGGTGTAAATAAAATCGGGTAAAGCTGCCCGATAATCCGCCAGTAATAACCCAAGCACGGCGGCCCACACTATGGGGTTTTTTAACCACTGCCAGCGCCCTGCTTGGTGCGATAAAATAAACAGCCCTAAAGAGAAATGAATAACATTAGACAGCACAAACAAAATAATAATGGCGCCCATTTTGTCTTCGCCATAGGCCAGCATCATAAGCGGTATGCCTATATTGCCGGTGTTACGAAACATGCCCCCCAGCACCAAAGTACGTCGCTCTAGCCCTTTAAAGGTCAGTGCAGCTAACAGCGCCCCCGGGATCAGTATGACTAACACGGCGGCAATAATTAATGGCCAGCTACTGCTAATAGAAATGGGGTTATCAATAAGGGCTGAAAATACCAGTGCTGGGCAAAATACCGCCACATTGGCTAAATTAACAAAGCCCATATCAGGGTTGTGCTGACGCCGACCAAAGGCAAACCCCACCGCCACCACGGCAAACACGGGGATAACAATATTGAGTAATGTAGAAAACATAACATCCATTTTGAGCTGTGCCCCTGCGGGGAGCCGCCGCTTTGGTTTTTACGTATGGCGTACGGCGGATAACGTATAGCTGTTTGTGAGGGCCAAAACACGGAAAAGGCGCCTATTATGGCGCCTTGATGATGAATTTTCTACCTCGTAATAACGTGGCTATTAGCCGTAGCGGCTAACCGCTAACCCATTGTTATCTATTTCTGGCTCACGATTACTGATTAAATCGGCAATTAACTTAGCCGAGCCCGGGCCCATGGTCCAACCCAAGGTGCCGTGGCCGGTGTTTAACCACAGGTTTTTATAACGGGTGCCACCAATAATGGGGGTGCCGTCTGGAGTCATGGGTCTAAAGCCACTCCAAAACTGACTTTCATCTATAGTGCCGCCTTCAGGAAACAGGCTCATTACTGACTCGGCAATGGTATCGCGCCGTGATTTAGGTAAATCGGTATTAAAATCAGCCAGCTCAGCCGTACCTGCAGCACGAATACGATTATCAAATCGGGTAATCGCCACTTTATAGGTTTCATCCATTATAGTGGACTGTGGTGCATCAGCGTCGTCTTTAACATCAAGCGTTAGTGAGTAACCTTTAATAGGGTATACCGGCAGTTTAATGCCCAGCGGATGTAGTAAAAATGGCGAGTAGCTGCCTAAACACACTAATACCTGATCGGCGCCTTCAAAACCGTTTGACGTTTGGGCACCGCGAATACGATCGCCATCTTGTACTAATGAATGGATGTCGGTATTAAATTTAAACTCCACACCGGCATCTTGGCATTTTTTCATGAGCGACTTAGTAAATAAGTTACAGTCGCCAGTTTGATCTGCCGGAAAATGCAAACCACCGACAATTTTATCTTTTACTCGCGCGAGTGCTGGCTCGTTAGCAATACAGTCAGTGACGTTTAACATATTGTGGGGCACATTAAACTCTTGCAGCACTTTAATATCTTTGGCTGCGTCATCTATTTGCTGCTGGGTACGAAACACCTGCAACAGCCCTTTTTTACGGCCTTCAAATGGCAGTTGCAACTCATCTTGTAGGTTATTAATGCACTGGCGGCTATATTCAGACACACGCACCATGCGTGATTTATTGATGCCGTACGCTTTTTCATTGCAATTAGCCAGCATAGAAAACATAAACTGCCACTGCGCGGGGTTAAGGCTGGGCCGCACTTTTAACGGCGCATGTGCCTGAAACATCCACTTAATGGCTTTTAATGGAATGCCAGGAGCAGCCCATGGCGAACTCATGCCAAACGATAACTGTCCAGCATTACCAAAACTGGTTTCTTCAGCTGCATCTGATTGACGGTCAACCACTGTGACTTGATGACCTTGTTGCGCTAAATACCAGGCGCTGGTTACCCCTACTACGCCACTACCTAATACTAATACTTTCATCACTTTCCCCAGCAAGATGCTCAATGCCAAGAATATCCTCTAAAAATATAACAAAATCCAGAGGAAAAAATAGCGAGCAGCAACAGAGTAAAAAGCCGAATATGGCCAGCCACAACAAGGCCTATCGCTTCATCTACACGCACCCTTTGATATAATCATTTATTCCATAAAAAAAACAAAACTCAACATTATATATTAAACTAACCCTAACGAGACAGTGGTCACATATTTTAAAATAACAACGGGTGGAGCAGCGCCCGGCTACCAGCGCCTAGCGCCCAGAAAGATTAAAGGCAGTGATTGGCAACAGAACCCACGGAAAAATAGGGATCAGATCTGAAAAAGCGGTGATTAGGGACTTGGGATTGGGGATTAGCAAAGCCAGCTCAATGTTTTTGAGTTAACTTCCAGCTTCCAGCTTCCGACTTCAAGCTATGTTTTAGCCGTCATTGCGAGGAGCGTAGCGACGCGGCAATCCATGTAACAGACAGTAATAAGCTTGAAGCGGGAAGTAAATAAAAGCACCAAAATTCATTCAGTGTTTCTTGTCCAACTTCCAGCTTCCGGCTTCAAGCTATGTTTTAGCCGTCATTGCGAGGAGCGTAGCGACGCGGCAATCCAT
>NZ_JBQDEX010000152.1:0-5130 GCF_052084945.1 Oceanisphaera sp. | reverse complement strand
GCTTGGCGCTGTATGACTTGTCGCTCGCCATGGCTTCTTTTACAATGGCAGCCATTGTGTACAGCCTCAGAGCTGTCATCCGCCACTGGTTATTATTCATTCGCTATGCAATCAAAAGATCACATCTTCGCCGCCCCAATAGCCCAATTGGGCGACTTCAACTTCGACCAAAATGTAGCCGAAGTTTTTCCCGACATGATCAAGCGCTCTGTGCCGGGCTACTCCAATATTATTGCCGCCATCGGCATGATGACTGCCCGCTTTGCTCAGCCTAATAGTCAATTGTATGACTTAGGTTGCTCATTAGGGGCGGCAACGCAAGAGATGCGTCGTAATTTAACGCAAGCTGGCTGTACTCTGATTGCCGTTGATAACTCGAGTGCTATGTTAGAGCGCGCAGCCAGCCATTTAGCGGCTTTTAAATCTGACATTCCAGTCACACTCACCGAGGCCGACATTTGCGACATCAATATTGAAAATGCCTCGGTTGTAGTACTTAACTTCACCTTGCAGTTTATAGACCCTGAGCAACGCGAAGCTTTATTACAAAAAATTTATGCCGGGTTAAACCCAGGCGGGGTGCTTATTTTAAGTGAAAAGTTTATTAGCACCAACGACACCGTGAATGAACTCCTCATCGATTTGCACCACGACTTTAAACGCGCCAATGGTTATAGCGAGTTAGAGGTTAGCCAAAAGCGCACCGCACTCGAAAATGTATTGCGCCCAGACACTCCAGAACAACATAAAGCCCGCCTCTCACGCGTCGGCTTTGCTCACATAGATATGTGGTTTCAGTGTTTTAACTTTGGCTCCATGGTGGCCATTAAACAGGCGGCGAACACATGATTGATTTTAGTGATTTTTATCAACAAATAGCCAAAAGCCGCTTGCAACATTGGCTGCACTGCTTACCCGCCCAACTTTATGCTTGGCAAAAAAGTCACCTTCATGGTGACTTGCCACGCTGGGGGCGCGCATTGCGCAAACTGCCCTCTACCCACACCCATTATCTTGAATTAACGGATAGCGTCAGCATTGGACGCCCAGACGAGATAAGCTCTGGTGAACAAAAAAAGATAACCAATTTATTGGATCAGTTTCATCCTTGGCGCAAAGGTCCCTTTAACGTACATGGCATCGACATTGATACCGAATGGCGTTCCGACTGGAAATGGGATCGCCTAGCGCCGCATATTAGCCCGCTTAAACATCGCTATGTGTTAGATGTGGGCTGTGGCAGTGGTTATCACTTATGGCGCATGCGCGGTGCAGGGGCCAAAATGGCCGTCGGCATAGATCCCTCTGCATTGTTTTTATGCCAATTTGAGGCCATTAAGCACTTTAGTAATGGCTATAAAGGCATTCAATTATTGCCTTTGGGTATTGAAGAGCTGCCTGAGCTTAATGCGTTTGATACCGTTTTTTCGATGGGAGTGCTTTATCACAGACGCTCCCCTATCGATCACTTACTGCAATTAAAAGCGCAATTATGTGATGGTGGCGAACTGGTATTAGAAACCCTGGTTATTGAAGGTGACGAAAACCAAGTACTAGTGCCCGGCGAGCGCTATGCAAAAATGCGTAATGTCTGGTTTATTCCCAGCTCAGCCGCTTTAGTGAACTGGTTAACAAAGTGCGGTTTTGAAAATATAAGAGTCGTGGATGAAGGCAAAACGGATTTGGGTGAGCAAAGGCGCACCCAATGGATGCGCAATGAATCACTGGCAGACTTCCTCGATCCAGAAGACTCAAATAAAACCATAGAAGGCTACCCGGCGCCTATAAGAACCATTATTATCGCCAATAAACCGGTAGACCCACAAAATACACCTTTAGAGGCACACTATGAATAATGCTGTAATATCCCTATTTGTTCCGCTATTGCTCACCGCCTGTGTTAGCCAAACGTCACCAACGGACGCAACGCCCAAGCCTCAGCCTATTACTGAGCCCGAGCTCAGTGCTAACCTAATCAGCTTAGAAGCTCGGCTAAACGACAGCATACTCAAACAAACCACGCAACTTAGCCACCGTCATCACCTTAAAATGACGGCCTTGCAACAGGATATTAGAAACTTGAAAAGCAAATTAGATCGTTCTGTAGCGGCGCCCTCGCCAGTGGTCAATAACAATGCTCCCCTCTCACCGGAAAATGAAACTCAAGACGGTAAACTCATTGTTGGTGAAACAGAAACAATCTGGCTCGATAGCATTAATGACAGCTTTGCCGCGCGTATTGATACTGGGGCCACCACCTCATCGCTGAGCGCCCAAGATATCACGGTATTTGAGCGAGACGGCAACCCTTGGGTGAGCTTTAATATGGCGCACGAAGGCGTAGATGAAAAGCTGCAAATAGAAACGCCTTTGGTGCGCTATGTGCGTATTCGTCAAGCCTCGGCCGATGACATAGAGCGCCGCCCCGTGGTGGAGTTAAATATTCGTCTGGGTCGCTTATCAGAAAAAACCGAATTTACCCTCACCGACCGCAGCCAAATGACCTATTCAGTACTGTTAGGGCGTGAGTTCTTAAAAGACATCGCAGTGGTTGATATTGCCCGTAAAAATGTTCAGGGCAAGCCTAAGCGCCCTCTTTCTGCTAACGAGTAACCCTTATGTACTCTCGTAAACCTTTTTATATTATTGTTGCCGTGCTGTTTTTAGCCGGTCTGGCACTCATGCTACAGCGCCACTTTGTGTATGAAGTGCCCTGGATGCCCGGTGAAAAACGCCAAATTTGGTCTATTGAGGCTAAAGTGGAATTTGAAGCCCAAGGCAAACCCGTTAAAGCCTCACTGGCCATTCCGGGTAGCCAACCGGGCTTTACGCTAATGAATGAGTCAGCCGCATCACCCGGTTATGGTTTATCTTTTGTTGAAGCCAATGGCAGCAACCGAGCTGAGTGGACCATACGCAACGCCCAAGGCCATCAAGAGCTGTACTATAAAGTCGACATGATGCACGACCCCTTTGCCAAGGCGCCCTTGTCGACTCAGCTGCCCGCCATGACGGCAGTAGAAGTAGCCGAGCCTTATGCCACCGCCATGGATCAAGTGTTATCTTTAGCCACAGAGCGTTCGGCTGATGGCATCACCCTCACTCGCGAGCTTATAAAAGAGCTAAATAATCGCGGCCAAAATGCTGAATTACTCGCACAATATAAGGCACCGGGGCCACTATTAGTCGAGCTATTGCACAGAGCCGCCGTGCCAGCACGGTTATTACAAGGGTTACAACTAGAAGATGGTCGTCGTCGCCAGCCGCTCATTAACTTAGTACAAGTTTACGAAGGTGAGTCATACGAGTTATTTAATCCCGAAACCGGCGCTCAAGGCCTGCAAGAACAACAATTGCTATGGGAATATCATTCATCGCCGGTACTGGACCTAGTAGGGGGCAGTAACTCTCGCGTCACCTTTACCATGCTCCAACAAGAGCTGCC
Organism: Oceanisphaera sp.; assembly: GCF_052084945.1. Lineage (NCBI taxonomy): Bacteria > Pseudomonadati > Pseudomonadota > Gammaproteobacteria > Aeromonadales > Aeromonadaceae > Oceanisphaera > Oceanisphaera sp. Next base: position 1,685 of record NZ_JBQDEX010000152.1, on the reverse strand, counting down.
CACGAATATTGCCTTGGCTAAAAAGTTCGATCAGCCCAGCTGGATTGACGTTTCGCTATATAACTTGCCCCTAGAAGAACAAGCGCTGTTTAAAGGTATTTTATTAGTGCCGATCGGCGTGCTGGTGGTGGTGTTTTTACGCATTATTGTCGGCATAAAAACCTCAGGCACCTTTATGCCAGTGCTGATTGCCATGGCATTTATTCAAACCAGTTTAATCACCGGCTTAGTGGGCTTTTTAATTATTGTCGGCACAGGGTTAATACTGCGATCTTACCTCTCGCATCTTAACTTGCTGCTGGTGGCGCGAATATCGGCCGTTATTATTATGGTGATCGGTATTATTGGCTTCTTTAGTATTATGGCCTATCAACTGGGCCTGACCGAGGGTATGAAAATCACCTTCTTCCCCATGATCATTTTGGCCTGGACCATAGAGCGCATGTCAATTTTATGGGAAGAAGAAGGCCCTAAAGAAGTGGTCAAGCAAGGCGGCGGCTCGTTAATGGTGGCCGTGGTGGCATTTTTAGCCATGAACAGTGAAATTGTGCGCCATATTACCTTTAACTTTTTAGGCTTACAGCTCATTGTGATGGCCGTGGTTTTACTACTGGGTAACTACACCGGTTATCGTCTTACTGAGTTAAAGCGCTTTAAGCCCTTGGTAGATGAGTATAATACGGATGGCCGCAAGCATGATTAAACGTTGGCTAGCACAATACGCCTCCCCTTTTGCCCTCGATAAAATGGGTATTATGGGCATGAACCAGCGTAATATTTCTTATATCAGCCGTTATAATCCACGGCGCTTATATCCCCTAGTGGATGATAAGCTAGAAACCAAACGTATTGCGCTAGATGCCGGCGTTACTGTGCCTGACTTAATTGGGGTAATTGAGTTTCAGCATCAAGTATCAAGCCTGCTAGAAAAAATAAAAGACTGGCCAGGGTTTTGTATTAAACCGGCCAAAGGCTCTGGCGGTAAAGGCATAGTGGTCATTGTGAATCACGATGGCCAACACTTTATTAAGCCCAGCGGTAAAGGCGAAAGCATTGTCGATCTTGAGCGCCACGTGTCTAATATTCTTGCCGGCTTATTCTCATTAGGTGGTAAACCCGATGTGGCGTTAATTGAGGCGTTAATTGATTTTGATGAAGTCTTTGACGGCTTCTCTTATGAAGGCGTACCCGACAGCCGCGTGATCGTCTTTAAAGGCTTTCCGGTAATGGCCATGATGCGCTTATCTACCAAGGCCTCAGACGGTAAAGCTAACCTGCACCAAGGTGCGGTAGGCGTAGGGCTCGACATTAATACCGGTAAAGCCATACGCGCCGTGCAATTTAACCAGCCGGTTCGCTACCACCCAGATACAGGCCGCGATTTACTCGATCTTAAAGTGCCCTATTGGGAGCTACTACTAAGCTTGTCATCATCCTGTTACGAAATGTCAGGCCTTGGCTACATTGGCACCGACATGGTGCTCGATAAGCAAAAAGGCCCCATGTTGCTAGAACTTAACGCCCGCCCAGGCTTAGCGATTCAAACCGCCAACGGCGCAGGCTTAGTCCCTAGATTGCGTAAAATCGAACAACTCGGCAAAAAGGCCACCTTTAGCCCCGAAGAAAGAGTCGCCTTCGCCCGCCGCGAATTTGCCGCAGAAGTACAAATAACAACCCCCAGTTAA
>NZ_JBQDEX010000151.1:0-5147 GCF_052084945.1 Oceanisphaera sp. | reverse complement strand
TGTTAATTTTGCTACGCAAAATCGGCCAGCTGAAGCGGCCTCTACGAGCGCATTGGGTTGGCTTTAAGTGTCGTCCACCTCACCCCTCACAGGTTTATTTTGGCCCGTCCGCTTTACCATTTTTCACCGCTTTACCATTATTGGTAGAAGCCGCTTCAGCCGGCTGGTGGCGCTAAAAGATAGCTAGAAGCGGGAAGCTAGAAGCTGGAAGAAAAGATCTAGATTGGGAACTGCACAGCCTGAAGGATGGATTGCTTCGTGCCTCGCAATGACCCAGTTTTAAAGCTTGGTGCTAGGCGCTGGGCGCTCGGCGCTGCTTTTAGTCATTGCGAGGAGCGTAGCGACGCGGCAATCCATTCTACAAGGGGCTGGGGATTGGGGAATAGGGAATAGGAAAAACGACACCTCGTACTGTGTAGGCACTGCTTTGAGCGGTGCATATATCGCGCAGCGATATCCTATTTTGCCAATCCCTAATCACCAATCCCCAATCCCTGATCACTGCCTTCCAGCTTGTTTTTTCAACCGCGCTCGCGGGCCTGAGACTTTTTAGCGTGATTATTTTCTATATGTTGAATCATTAAATCAGCCACGTCTTTATGAGTCGCCACTTCAATACCCTGCAAACCCGGAGACGAGTTTACCTCCATCACCAGCGGTCCACGCTTAGAACGTAACAAATCGACTCCTGCCACACTTAACCCCATAGCTTTTGCCGAGGCAATCGCCGTTTTACGTTCTTCGGGGGTAATTTTAATAAGCTGAGCCGCACCACCACGGTGCAAATTAGAACGAAACTCTCCTTCTTTAGCTTGGCGCTTCATGGCGGCAATGACCTTATCACCCAATACAAAGCAGCGAATATCAGCGCCACCCGCCTCCTCAATAAACTCCTGTACCATAATATTAGCTTTTAGCCCCATAAAGGCCTCTAGCACACTCTCGGCAGCCTTGCGCGTTTCAGCTAAAACCACGCCTATACCTTGTGTTCCTTCTAGCAGCTTAATGACCAAAGGTGCGCCGCCCACCATATCAATTAAATCGGGCACATCATCGGGTTTACACGCAAAGCCTGTGATTGGCATGCCTACCCCTTTGCCCGATAACAACTGCAAAGAGCGCAATTTGTCACGAGAGCGACTAATTGCCACCGAGCGGTTAAGTGCATAGCAGTTCATCATTTCAAACTGGCGCAATACGGCGCAGCCATAAAAGGTAATACTTGCCCCAATACGGGGAATAATGGCATCAAAATGCTCTAACTCAGCCCCGTGGTAATGAATGGTAGGCTTATTATCATTAATATTCATATAGCATTTTAAGGCATCAATAATATGTACCTCATGGCCACGGGCTTGTGCCGCTTCGCGTAAGCGACGAGTAGAGTACAAATTAGCATTACGAGACAGAATCGCTATTTTCATCAGTAATGGATCTCTCTTTTTCGAGTATAAAGGTAAAGGGCAGTAGCTGGCGTAGTGCTGTTATAGGCGCGATATAAATGCACTATGGGTGCGAACCTTACTAGGCTCCCCTTATTACGCGAACTTAACGGCTAGCGCCACTGTATTAACACATAAGAAAATAATCACCTTAATGTGCTCATATTGAGGCCTGTTTTAGTTAATATTGTGAGTGATGTTTGTTAATTACTATGGTGTTTTCGGTTAGGCTTTCTTTGTTGCTCCGAATATGACTAAATAGAGAGTAGCTGTGCTGGTGACCATTACACCAGCCGTTTCCATCGTTAAGGGGGAAATGATGTCTACACCCAATACATCTTATACCGAGACACTGACTCTGGGTAACAAGTCCTATCTTTATTACAGCTTACAAAAGCTGCCTCAAGGTAACGAGCTTGCGCGCTTGCCCAAGTCGTTAAAAGTACTCAGCGAAAACCTACTGCGTAACCTCAATGGCGACACTGTCACCCAAGCCGACTTAGAAGCCATGGCGGCTTGGTTAAAGCAGGGTGAGTCAAGCCGAGAAATTGCCTTCAGCCCAGTCCGCGTGTTAATGCAAGACTTTACCGGTGTGCCTGCCGTGGTCGATTTAGCTGCCATGCGCGACGCCGTGCAGCGACTAGGAGGCAAAGCCGAGCAAGTTAATCCGCTTTCAGCCGTCGATTTGGTAATAGACCACTCAGTAATGGTTGATGCCTTTGCTAATGAGCAGGCTTTTGCCACCAACGTTGATATGGAAATGGAGCGTAATGGCGAGCGTTATGCCTTTTTGCGCTGGGGCCAGCAAACCTTTAATAACTTTAGAGTGGTGCCGCCAGGTACCGGTATTTGTCACCAAGTAAACCTAGAGTACTTAGGAAAAACCGTATGGCAGCAAGATCAAGAAAACCAAACGGTTATTTCTCCTGATACCCTAGTAGGTACCGACTCGCACACCACCATGATTAATGCGTTGGGCATATTAGGCTGGGGTGTGGGGGGCATAGAAGCCGAAGCGGCTATGTTAGGGCAACCCATTTCAATGCTGATCCCCAAAGTGGTGGGCTTTAAACTCACCGGCCAGCTGCGCGAAGGGATCACCGCCACCGACTTGGTACTTACAGTGGTACAAATGCTGCGTGAAAAAGGCGTAGTAGGGCAATTTGTTGAGTTTTATGGCGATGGTTTATCAACCCTCCCATTAGCCGATCGCGCCACCATTGCCAATATGGCACCAGAATATGGTGCTACTTGTGGTTTTTTCCCTGTTGATGAAGAAACCCTGCACTATATGACCCTAACTGGGCGCAGTGCCGAGCAAGTTGAATTAGTCGAAGCCTACAGCAAAGCGCAGGGCTTATGGCGACATGCCGGCGATGAACCGCAATTTACTGACACCCTTAGCCTAGATATGAGCGAAGTGGTGGCCTGTTTAGCAGGGCCGAAACGACCACAAGATAGAGTTGAGCTCTCTAACGTGCCACAAGCCTTTAGCTTAAATCACGCACAAAAAACTAACTCCAAAACAGAAAAGAAACAAGAACAAACACTCGAAAACGAAGGCGGTCAAACCGCAGTAGCGGCTAAGCAATCTTTGCACGGCACCGAATTTTCATTAGATGGCCAAACCCATCACTTAAAAGATGGCGCGGTCGTGATAGCCGCCATTACCTCCTGTACCAACACCTCTAACCCCAGTGTATTAATGGCTGCGGGTTTGCTGGCAAAAGCGGCGGCAGAAAAAGGCCTAACCCGTGCTCCTTGGGTGAAAAGCTCCCTTGCTCCGGGCTCAAAAGTGGTAACAGACTATTTGATTAAAGCCGGATTAATGCCCTATTTAGAACAGCTGGGCTTTTATCTGGTGGGGTATGGTTGTACTACATGTATTGGTAACTCAGGCCCATTGCCCGAGCCCATTGAAGAGGCCATTAAACAGCAAGATATGACGGTGGCCGCGGTATTATCAGGCAACCGTAACTTTGAGGGGCGTATTCATCCATTAGTTAAATCTAACTGGTTATCGTCACCTCCGTTAGTGGTCGCTTATGCCCTTGCCGGCAGCATGAACATTGATCTAACCAAAGAGGCACTTGGCCAAGATAACAACGGCAACCCTGTGTATCTTAAAGATATTTGGCCATCGCAAAAAGACATTGCCGAGGCGGTAGCCTTAGTGAACAGTGAAATGTTCCAAAAAGAATACGCAGCTGTGTTTGATGGCGATGAAAACTGGCAAGCCATTGCGGTTGAAAATACCAGCACCTTTAATTGGCAGTCTGACTCTAGCTATATTCAGCATCCGCCGTTTTTCCAAACCATGGAAAAGCAGCCAACGCCGGTTAAAGATATCAGTCAAGCTCGCTTGTTAGCCATATTAGGCGATTCGGTTACCACCGACCATATTTCACCCGCGGGCAGCATTAATGCCAATAGTCCCGCAGGGCGTTATTTGCAGTCGTTAGGGGTAGAGCGTAAAGACTTTAACTCTTATGGCTCACGCCGCGGTAACCACCAAGTGATGATGCGCGGCACCTTCGCTAATATCCGCATTCGTAACTTAATGCTCGACAATGTAGAAGGGGGCGAAACTCGCCACTACCCTAGTGGCGAGCAGCTTTCTATTTACGATGCCGCCATGCGCTACCAGCAAGAAGAAGTGCCCTTAGTGGTAGTGGCAGGTAAAGAATACGGTACTGGTTCGAGCCGTGACTGGGCTGCCAAAGGAACGTTATTATTAGGGGTAAGAGCCGTTATTGCTGAGTCTTATGAGCGAATTCACCGTTCTAACCTGATTGGCATGGGCGTGGTACCTTTAGAGTTTATTAACGACAGTGCCAGCAGTTTAGGCCTAACCGGAGACGAGCTTATCAGTGTTAAAGGGCTTAACGAACTGAGCCCAGGCAAAGAGCTGTTAGTTGTTATAGAGTCTAGCGATGGTACACAGCAAGAAGCCAAAGTTCGCTGTCGTATCGACACCAGTAACGAGCTTACTTACTACCAACACGGCGGCATTTTAAACTACGTTATCCGACAAATGCTGGACTAAATAGCAGGGCTAGTAGGGTCGACAAAGTGATCGACCCTACTAAGCTTGGCAATGTTGAATGTTGAATGTTGAATGTTGAATGTTGAATGTTGAATGTTGAATGAAGGTCAAGAGACCAAGACACCTGGCAACGAAACCCGCGAAATCCGCTAAAAAATAGAGATAAGATCTGAAAAGAGACTTTTTCATTGTAAGAGCTAAAAGATAGTTTGAAGCGGGAAGCTAGAAGCTTAGAGCGAAAAGAATGGATTGCTTCGCTGCGCTCGTGCAATGACCCGGTTTAAAGCTTGGTGCTAGGCGCTGGGCGCTCGGCGCTGTTTTTAGTCATTGCGAGGAGCGCAGCGACGCGGCAATCCATTCTACAGGCAGCCAGTCGCTTTACGTGATACGCCTGACGTAACCACCAAACTGGCATTTCTTTAACGTATAACGTACCGCTTTCTTTTAAGACCTAAAGGCGGTCGAATAAATTCAACCCTACAAAACCATCACCTTGTGTCGCTCTTAACAATAAAACGATCTCTTTTCAGATCTTATCTCTATTTTTCCGTGGGTTCAGTGGATTCCGTTGCAAAAGGAGTGTTTTAATCTTTCTGATCCCTGATCACCGCTTTTCAACTATCTCTTAAGCTTTTAAGACAATGTCGCTACTATTACCT
>NZ_JBQDEX010000150.1:0-5160 GCF_052084945.1 Oceanisphaera sp. | reverse complement strand
GGCCTAAAAACTCTGGAAGCAATGTGAGCAATGTCGCGCCTTCAAAACCTGTCTCCACTTACTACATAGTCAGTAAGGTGTGGGAGTCTTCCCTCGAAAGCAGACTAACAGTAACCATTATCATTTGTATTTACAAGTGTAATTCTACTTTTTAATATTTTTCATTAATAACGGGATACCAAGTAAGACAACTATCCCAAAATGTAGCGTAACTTGATTATGTGACGACCTTAACTCATCAGCTATAAGCTGACAAAATGGGGAAACTACCTCCCAAGCTATCATCATCTAATCTCAATCACGGTGTCGAAAACGTATCTATTATGTCGGCGCTGTTATCAGCACAATTAAGATCTGGCTTGCTCAGTGAGCAATTGTAAAAAAAGATCCTTCAGCCGGCTTTGGCGACCATGGCTGCGAATAATGGCAGCAATACCTAAATGATGACTTTTTTGCTCTGGGAGTATGGCTTGTAAACGTCCTTGCTCTACCCATTGCTGAGCAAAGCTCTCAGGTAAAAAGCCAATATAGTGACCCGATAATATAAGAGCTGCCCTTGGCTCATAATGATATGCGCGCCCCGCACTTCTTAGCCCTTGTACTTGAGCGCTCGCTTGAGAATTGGTGTATATACCAGGATGAAGAAACTTAGCTTCTGCTAGCTTTCTCTCTAACTCATCAGCGTCTTGCTCGTTAAACAACGGATGAGTGTTACTACAATATAAGAAACAATGCACTTGGTAGAGTGGATGGTAGTCCAACCCTTCTAAATCTCTATGGTAATGAATAAAGCCTACATCAGCGTCTTCACTTAAGACTCGCCGTTCAATCTCACTCATTTGGGCAACATCAACACTCACATTCACTTCCGGTGCGAGCTCCCCTAAACGAGCAAAAATATCCACCATTGAAAACTCATTTTCAAGCCAGAGGTTATCGCTAGACACTATTTTAAGCTCACCGCTTAGTTGCTCATGCAGCTCGTTTACTGAATAACGAAACTCCTCCAGCTTGGTGAATAATCGCTTAGCAGACTCATAAACCACAGCACCATCATCAGTTAATGCAAAACCTGAGCGACCACGACGACAAAGCTTAAGCTTAAGTCGGCTTTCTAAGTTAGACATATGAATACTAATAGTAGAGCGGCTGATGTTTAGCTCAGTTTCGGCTGCCGAAAACCCTCCACACTCCACCACTGTTTTAAATAATTTAAGTAGGCGAATTTCATAATCACCTACCTGACCCAATACTAGTCTGTTTGCATGACTCATAGTTTTACAATCTTCAATGTTAAGGTTGATATGTAGCTATTTATAAAACTTTCACTTGCAGGTTAACATGATCGCAACTTGTGGCCAACATAACGCCACACAGTATTTAACATTCGAGGTGGTCACTATGGGCATGTCAAAGGTAAAGCAAAGTTTAATTAAACAAGCTGGCTACATTAATGGCCAGTGGTGCCAAGCAAACAACGCTAATACTATTACTGTATATAACCCAGCAACCGGCGATGAGCTTGGCCAGGTGCCTGATATGGGACCTAAAGAGACGCAAGCCGCCATAGATGCAGCACACACTGCACTGGCAAGCTGGCGTGAAGTTACACCTAAAGAGCGAGCACGTTTATTGCTCCGCTGGTTTGAGCTGGTGTTAGAGCACCAAGAAGATCTGGCTTACTTAATGACGTTAGAGCAAGGCAAGCCGCTATTTGAGACCCGAGGTGAAGTGCTGTATGGCGCGTCTTATATTGAATGGTATGCCGAAGAAGGTAAGCGAGCTTACGGCAAAATATTTGCCACCCCCTCTAACGATAAACGTGCTTTAAGTATGCTACAACCAATAGGAGTCGTTGCGGCTATTACCCCTTGGAACTTTCCCAATGCAATGATCACCCGCAAAGTCGCCCCTGCATTAGCAGCAGGCTGCACAGTGGTACTGAAGCCTTCTGAAGAGACACCCTACTCAGCGTTAGCCTTAATGGCGTTGGCCGAACAAGCAGGTATTCCTGCCGGTGTGATTAATATGATTACCTCTCATCAAGCCGCCTCCGTTGGCAAAGTACTTACAGATGATAGCCGCGTACGTAAACTATCATTTACCGGCTCAACCCGTGTGGGCAAGTTGTTGTATAGCCAAAGCGCCAACACCGTTAAAAAGCTTAGCCTAGAGCTAGGAGGCAATGCTCCCTTCATTGTATTTGATGATGCTGACCTTGATGCAGCCGTAGCCGGCGCGGTTATTTCTAAATTTCGTAACGCGGGGCAAACCTGTGTGTGTGCTAACCGCATCTTAGTGCAAGATGGTATTTACGATGCCTTTATCTCACGCTTTAAAGACGCCGTTGAGCAGCTAGTGGTTGGCAGTGGTCTTAATGATACGACTACCTTAGGGCCTGTCATTAACCAAGCGGCCATTGATAAAATTGCAGGGCTTGTTGATACCGCACAATCACAAGGTGCACAGCTTATTACTGGTGGCCACCGCCATGATGCTGGAGCATTATTTTTTGCACCGACTATTTTGGCCAACGTCACCCAAAACATGGACATTGCACAACAAGAAATATTTGGTCCAGTAGCTCCCGTTATTCGCTTTAACGATGACGCCGAGGCTATTGCTATTGCTAATGATACGCCCTATGGCTTAGCTGCCTATTTTTATACCGAAAAACACAGCCGTATTTGGAAAGTTTCCGAAGCACTCGAGTTTGGCATGGTAGGAGTCAACGAATGCATTCTTTCTAATGAGATAGCGCCATTTGGAGGAGTCAAAGAATCAGGCCAAGGAAGAGAAGGCTCCTCTTTGGGGTTAGAAGATTATATGGAAACAAAATATCTCTGCATGGGCGGTATTCGCTAGCTAATAACTAACGAAAAGCGACCTGCGATTCACCACTCAAGGTAAGCGTATTTTGGAGATAAAGCGCAACCAATTGAGTTATCCGCATAGTTAAATGGTAAGGAAACATAACAATGCCGCATACATCAAATCAAGATCATAAGAAGGTACTATCTAGACTGGATGTCTTGTTTTTAGCCTTCGGGGCCATGATTGGCTGGGGCTGGGTAGTACTATCAGGAAACTGGATTATCGGAGCAGGCACCTTGGGCGCTATGTTAGCGTTCGTATTAGGAGGTGTACTGGTTATATTTGTTGGCCTTGCCTATGCTGAACTCGCTTCTGCTATGCCCACGACAGGAGGAGCATTAATCTATGTATTAAAAGGTATTGGCTACAAAACAGGATTTGTTGCCGCTTGGGCTCTCGCTCTGGGCTATATTTCTGTGGTTTCTTTTGAAGCTGTTGCACTACCTACCGTGATTGAATACATCTTTCCTGATTACAAAGTTGGGTTAATGTACACGATTCAAGGCTACGATGTTTACGCCTCTTGGGTATTGGTGGGTATGTTAGGTTCGGTATTTATTACCGTGGTGAACCTAATGGGTGTTAAATTTGCCGCTTTATTACAGATGATACTAACCATCATTATTGGCATTATTGGCCTGATGCTGATCTTTGGTGCGGCGGTGAATGGCAGCGTGCACAATGCCGACCCACTCTTAATTGGCGGTGTAGCTGGTGTACTAACAGTAGCCATTATGACCCCCTTTATGTTTGTGGGCTTTGATGTTATCCCACAAACTGCTGAAGAAATGAAAATTCCTCCTCGCTCAATTGGCCGCATTCTTATTGTGTCGGTGGTGGCTGCAGTTATCTGGTACGTAGCAATCATTTTTGCCGTAGGCTTTGGTCTAGATCAGACAGCATTAATCAGCTCAGTACTGCCCACCGCAGACGCCATGAGTAATGTGTTTGGTCATAGTGGCTTTGGCATAGTGCTTATTTTAGGTGGTGTGGCCGGTATTATTACTAGCTGGAACTCCTTTATCATTGGTGGTAGTCGCATTTTATGCGCCATGGCTGAGCGTAAAATGATCCCCGCTTGGTTTAGCCGTCGACACGCACGCTATCACACACCAATTAATGCCATTTTATTTATTGGCACCTTGTCTACCTTGGCTCCTTTATTGGGTCGTCCTATGCTTATTTGGCTAGTAGATGCAGGTGGTTTAGCTATAGTGCTTGCTTATGCATTGGTAGCCGTGGCTTTTGTTAGATTACGTCGCAATGAACCAAACATGACACGTCCCTTTAGAGCCGGACAATCCAGCTTCGTAGGTTGGGCTGCCGTCATCTTTAGTGTGCTGTTTATTGCACTGTATCTACCAGGTATGCCTGCAGCTCTGTTGTGGCCTTATGAGTGGCTTATCTTTGCTGGGTGGTGGGGTGTAGGCTGTTTGCTGATGCTAAAAATGAGAGCTGCACGTAGAGCCGCGGACCCAAAACAGCTCGTATCTACCGCCGTTCAAGACGATGCGCCAAGTACACACTCAGTACAAAATACCAGCATGCGAAAAAGAACCGTATTAAATCCATCGTAAATATAGCAGTACTGTGGGTAGGCTTTTAGAGGTAAAGTTCTACCAGAAAACACAGTGGTGTTACCATTTGGCGAGCATTATGCTCGCCTTTTTTATGTGTGAAATTTTACTAATACCAAACACACTAAATAATCGATCTATTTAAATGCAGTATCAAGAGGAAACAGAGTCACCCCCTATTTCCTCAAGCACCCCGCATTAAGTTGACAGTAATCAAACTAAGCTTTTAAACACCACTATTTATCAAACATACCTTTTTATTCACACTACAGTGACAAGTCATTTACATCATTGTTATATTGATATTCAGAGGGAGTGCCAACATGAGCGCAAACAAATTATCAGCACACTGGATGCCATTTACCGCCAATAAAGGCTTTAAAGAAAAGCCACGTATGCTAAGTGCCGCTAAAGGTATGTATTGGACCACGGATGACCAACGCCAAGTGCTAGATATGACAGCAGGCTTGTGGTGCTGTAACGCTGGGCATGCTCACCCTCATATTGCCGAAACCATCGCCAAGCAAGCGAGAACATTAGACTATGCTCCCAGCTTTGGTTTTGGTCATGAGTTGTCTTTTGAGCTAGCCGACCGTTTAGCGAGCTTGGCCCCGGGTAATTTAAATAAAGTGTTTTACACCAACTCAGGTTCTGAGTCGGTAGACACTGCACTTAAAATGGCATTGGCATATCATTACGCCAAAGGTAA
>NZ_JBQDEX010000149.1:0-5243 GCF_052084945.1 Oceanisphaera sp. | reverse complement strand
GGCACTGTTGTTTCCTGAAGAGCGCAGTCTTGAATTAGTGCGAGCCATTCTTGGCGAAGATATGTCGGTAGGTGAAATTTCGGAGTTAGAGCAAGAGACACTTGCAGAGCTTGGCAATATTTTATTGAATAACTGTTTAGCGACCTTGGCTAACTTGCTTCATCAGCAAGTTCAAACCGAAATTCCTCAAGTGTTTAATATTGATACGCCTAACCTACTCAGCCAGTTAACCGTGGATGATGAGCAAGATGACGCATCCATTATTATGTTGGTGCAAATTAAGTTTAGTTTGCGTGAACGAGACTTAGAAGGGTATTTAGCCTTTGTTATTGATGTGCGTTCGGCAGACATATTTATTGCTGCATTACAGCAATACTTAGCTGAGTTAACACAATGATACCCACTACAGTCCCGGCGAAGAATTTATTACCTGAACTGAGTCAGGTTGCATTAGATGAAATAGAAAGTGGCATTATACTGGTTGATGAGCAGCAGAATATACTGTTTTGGAATAAATGGTTAGAGCGATATAGTGGCGTTAGTGCTCAGTTAGCGGTGGGTAAGCGTTTAGAGCAATTATTTGATGAGCCTTTGCCGGCGGTGTTATTAACCGCTATTCAAGATGCTTGCGAACAGCGTTTGTCACGCTTATTGTCTTATCAGTTACACCCTAAATTACTGCCTTTATTTAATCGTAACGCAGCACTTAATCAAACAGCGATACATCACTCTATAGCCCTTAGGCCTCTACACCACAGTGGTGTGGTATTGGTGCAGTTACATAATATTACGACGGCCATTCGTCGTGAACGTCACTTACGCGATAAAGAACAAGCACTGCGCAAGGTGCACTTGGCTCAGTCTGCAGAAAAACAATTTATTGATACTGTATTAGAAACCATGAGTGCTTTAGTGGTGGTAACGGATACCAGTGGTTGCATTGTTAACTTAAATCACAGTGTGGAGCTGCATACCGGTTTTACCCAGCAACAATTACAAGGGCAACCTTTTAAAATGTTATTGGGGCTAGATGGATTAAAGTATTTACCTAACGCGAAGCAATCGACTACTAAATTTAGTGCTTTTACGTGTCGTATGAGTAACGCAAATGGCGAGCCGCTGCATATTCGCTGGACGGTTAAACAAGTAAAAGAAGATGGCGTGCCTGCACGTTATCTTATTTACACTGGGCAAGATATTACGATACAAGACCGAGCAGATGCCTTGTTACGGTTAGAGCGCGAAATGTTGGAGATGGCGACCAGTAATGAGTCAGCCGAGCGAATTTTTGACCATACTTGTTTGTCATTAGAGCGACAATTAGAGTCTTGTCGTGTGGCTGTGGTAAACATAAATGCCGAGCAGCACTTGCAGGTCATTAATGGGCCAAGTTTACCGGACTCATTCTGCCAGCAGTTATATACACTACAAACTGCTCGTTTATTAAAAACCATAAAGGCTAGATTAGAGTTAGGCGGCTTACAAACGTTTGCTGCAGACACGAAAGGTGAACACTGGCAACAATGGCAGTCACTGGCTAGGCAGTATAAAATATCAGCCTGTTGGTTAATACCGATCCAGGTTAATCCGCAGATATCGCAAAGTTTTTTAGCGGTATTTCCCCGTTATCAAAGTATGCCTAATGAGCACGAGCAAATGGTGGTAGAACGTATTGGCCATTTAGCCGCGCTTATTTTAGAGCGCCAGCAGCAGCAAGAACAAATTGAGCACTTAGCTTTATATGATTCGTTAACCGGGCTTGCCAATCGTAGTTTACTGAGTGAACAACTAGTGCGCAGTATTCATAAAGCTCAGCGCGCCCCCCAACATTTTGCCTTACTATTTATTGATTTAGATGGCTTTAAGGCAATTAATGATACCCATGGTCATCATGCTGGTGATGCATTTTTAAGAGAGCTGGGTGTGCGTTTACAGCACCGCTTTCGCGCCACAGATTGTTGTGCGCGCATTGGAGGGGATGAATTTGTAATTTTATTAGAGGATATTGATGATGAAGCCGCCGCTTTTAACGTGGCTGACTCGTTATTAACCCTGATTGCACAGCCCATTGAGTGGGGAGAATTTCAGCTGCAAGTTGCGGCCTCTATCGGGGTTGTGTTGTATCCAGAAGACGGTGACAGTGCTGCGACCTTGTTAACCCGCGCCGATCATGCCATGTATCAAGCTAAGGCAAAAGGTAAAAAGCAAGGTAATGCGAAAGGTCAAATTGTGCGTTTAAAAGATTAACTCACTCCACAAGCATTAAAAAACAGGGCCAAGGCCCTGTTTTTTTAATGTAACTTAAGCGTTGTTTTTAGTATTAAATGACAGCAGCTATCGCATCACATAACGCATCAATATTAGACTTAGTAATGCCTGCCACACTAATGCGGCCAGAGCCGACAATGTAGATAGCAAACTCATCTTTTAGGCGCTCAACCTGGGCTTTGTTTAACCCTGAAAATGAAAACATACCGTTTTGGCGAGCAATAAAGCTAAAGTCTTTGCTTACGCCACGGCTGGCTAGCTTTTCTACAAATAAGGTGCGCATTTCTTGAATGCGATCGCGCATTTCTGCTAATTCTACTAACCAGTCTTCATATAGCGCTTCGTCTTCGGCAATCATGGCGATTACGTTGGCACCGTGCGCCGGTGGGTTAGAGTAAATGGCGCGAATAATGGTTTTTACTTGGCTGAACGAGGCATTCGCCGCGTCGGCGTCTTTGGCCACTAAGGTGAAAGCACCTACACGTTCGTTATACATGCCAAAGTTTTTAGAAAAAGAACTCGCAATCAACAACTCAAGATTGTGCTCAGCAAACACCCGCAGGCCATAAGCGTCTTCATCTATTCCTTTACCAAACCCTTGGTAGGCAAAGTCAAACAAAGGTAACCAGCCTTTTTCTGCTGATAATTTCGCTAACTGCTGCCATTGCTCAGCGGTTGGATCAATACCGGTAGGATTATGGCAACAACCGTGTAGCAGTACCACATCACCTGATTTTGCCTGAGCCAAATCAGCCAGCATGGCATCAAAGTCTAAGTCTTTGGTTTCGGCGTTATAGTAACCGTACTCTTTGATTTCTAAACCAGAAGCGGTAAAAACAGCTTTGTGGTTCGCCCAAGTGGGGTTAGAAATCCAAATAGTATTGCTATTAAGTTGACGAGCAATAAATTCACCGGCAATGCGCAATGCCCCAGTGCCACCAGGAGATTGTGCGGTGCGAGCGCGTTGGTCTTGAATAATGGCCGCATTGTCACCAAACAATAGCTTTTGTACTACGCCGGCATAAGCCGCAACTCCTTCAATGGCAAGGTAGTTTTTGGTGGTTTGCTCTTCAACCAAGCGCGCTTCTGCTTTTTTGACACAACGCAATACCGGCGTATCGCCAGCTTCGTTTTTGTAGATGCCTACGCCCAAGTTTATTTTATTGGTACGAGGATCGTTACGAAAAGTGTCAGTCAGCCCTAAAATGGGGTCGGCAGGTGCAGCGGTGACTTTCTCAAACATAATATATTCAATCCTTGTGAATAAGAGGGTTAAGTTACGCCAAATAATAATATCACAAAAAATGGGTGAGTCCGTTAGTTAAAATCTGGAGATCCCTCAATGAGTGTGGGGTTTTTGGCAGGGGAATGGCCTTATCTCATTGATTAACGCTTACGATATATGTGCAGCCGTGGGATCAATGGCTCGTCTTTGGTGGTGGCCGCGCGGCGCTTTCGTACCTGAGTGGGGGGGTAGCTTTCGAGCGCCGTAATAGCGGGTGGCTCATCTTGGCATAGTAACAAGGGCAAGTGTGCTTTTACCTGTTGTTGACGCGGCTGTATTTCTTCGCGCCAGCGCACATTCACCATAGGGTGGGTTTTAACAGGGCGGCGCAGGCGCAGTTCGGCGGTGTTAGGTACGCGCTTAACGTCATACATCTCGCGTTCTACGCATTGCTGCCAGGTTTGAGCATCGGTGAGCCCAGGCGGCGATAAGCGTGCAGCACTTAGTTGCTTAATAAGGGCGTCTTTATCTACCTTTTGAATAATTTGCTTATTTGCCCACGTAAATCCTAGCCGAGATACCGCATGAGGTAAGAGCACTAAATGACGATACACTTGTAAGGTGATTAAACCGGGTAGGGCGTCGTGTACCAGTGCAAACTTTTGATCTCGGTTACCTGCTGCTTGCACCTGAGCTTTAAACTGATTTTTTAGGTGGTTAATATGCTCAATTAACTCGTGCAACTGAGGCTGGGCTTGGCTTGGCAGAATTAAATAGCCGGGCAGGCGAAAACTGGCCTTGGTAGAACAGTTAGGTTGCATAAACCACTGTTTAAACCCGTCTAATGCGCCGGTAATAGCCTCATTGCCATAGAGTGTGTGCACCGGAATATGAGAGACGGCTTGATGTTCATCACCACTGGCCACGGGAGGCAAACTAAAGCAGGCGGCTTGCACCTGTCCTTTATCAGCTAACTGACTGATATATTGCGCCAGCGCCGTCATGGCGGAGGTTAATTCATTAAAAGTGTGAGTTAAGCGTGCTGCTGGTGTAAACATGTCATTATGCCAACATACAAGGTTTGTCTATAAATTTAACAGCCAAACCCAACAACAGCAAGTAAAAACGATTCGCCCTTTAATCATACCCAATTGCAGCGTATCCGTTGAGTGGTCTCTTTGTTCGACTGTTGTTAAGCCGCTAAGGTGGCGCATTACAACTCTACTTTTAACATAATGTCAGTTGGTGCGAAATGTTATCGGTTAGTGTAGCCCTATACTGCATCGGTTAGCGTTCGATGGGATAAATCCTTTATTTGAGCCTATAGTAATCATTTGTATCCGTATTGCTGTTTCATTTAATGGCAGCTAGCATGATAAAAAGTGAGGTGCCTATGTCACATACATCCAAGCGTTTATCCGGCTATTTTTTTAGATGCGTTTTTATGATTTTTTGTTGTCATACTTCCATAACACAAGCGAATGATGGTTTTGATTATGCTGATTTGGAGGGGAGTCCCAATGTGCAACGGGATATCTCTTACCTGTTCCAAACCGACAGCGCCGTTCAATTTAGCGCAATAGAGCTCACCCAAAAAACGCTAAAGCCACAAGCCTTACCGGATAGCGCATCAGGCAGCGCTGCCTATGCGGGTTATGTCAGCGTTGCAAAAGATAAAAACAGCTTCTGGGTCCTCACCGAAGAGCGTGTGCAGCACCCGACAGACCCGCCGGATGCTGTGCCCTGGTTG
>NZ_JBQDEX010000148.1:0-5251 GCF_052084945.1 Oceanisphaera sp. | reverse complement strand
TTTTTTAGGGCTTGCAAACTAATATGAGCTGTTCTAGAACTTAAAGGGCAGAAAGCGAAGCTTGTATTATTCGTTTCATTTGCAACTTTTTTACTTAGTGTTTAAGTCGCAATATTAAGGAGCAAACAATGAAGAATAATAAACTGTCATACTCAACCCAAGCTTTAATATTAAGCTCAGTATTAGCCAGCACCAGTGTACTCGCTGATAACACAGTAACGGATAAGGCAGAGGCTGTGTCTAACAAAGCCGAGCAAACCATGGAGCATTCGGGTGAAAAGCTTGATCAGGCCGCCAATACCGCCGGTCAGTTTATCGATGACAGTGTCATCACCACCAAAGTGAAAGCCGAGCTGATCAGCAACGATGCCATTGCCAGCGGTGATATTTCAGTAGAGACCGCGCAAGGTGCAGTCACGCTATCAGGTTTTGTGGAAAATCAAGAGGCAGCACTGTACGCCATAGAACTCACAGAAAATATTGAAGGTGTACAGAGCGTTCACGATAAGTTAAATGTAAAAGATGATAGTGAACAGTCGCTTAAAGAGTATGCAGATGATGCCATTATCACTAGTGCAGTAAAAGCCAAACTATTGACTGATACCAGTATTCCTTCATTAGGTATTTCAGTTAAAACACAAGATGGGGTGGTACAGCTAACAGGTGATGTTGAAAATGAACAGCAATCCATTCAAGCAGAAAACCTTATAAAAGGCATGGATGACGTAAAAAGCGTTAAAAATGATCTAAAAGTAAAATCATAAGCTAGGCTATGACTTATTACCTTAGATAAGGATGTATTTGTTGTTATAAGTAACCCTATATAGGGACTTGTCACATCAATATGGTTTACATGCAGGTAAGCTCATAAGCAACCAGTACTTATGTTATATCAGCTGTTCTCTTAGTTAAGGAGTACCTTATGTTTCGTTGGGGCATTATCTTTTTAGTGATAGCACTCATTGCTGGAGCATTAGGCTTTGGTGGCTTAGCCGGTACGGCAGCAGGGGCGGCAAAATTGGTCTTTGTGGTCGGCATTATTATTTTTATTGTCAGTTTAATTGCGGGTCGCAGAGGCCCCTAAAATAAGTTGACTTTAGCCTGGTCTGCTGGGCTGTTAGACTAAGCTGATATTCAACAGCATAGGCAATATTGAGCTAACAGTGACTGCACACCACCATACCCAAAATAGCGAGACACCGTCTCGCTATTATCGTAATGGGCCTAGCCATGGCGACCATAATGCCATTGATTTTGTTCAGGTACGGCGGCGCTTCGATTTTTGTAGCATAGAGATTGGTCGCTGGGTGACACGCCCTGAACGTGAGCGAGCAGCCGGATTATTTTTTGATGCTTTGTGTGATTTAATGTTGATCTTACAGTGCACAGAAGAGGTCATTTCACTGCGCGGTTCATTATCATTGCAATATGGCATTGGAGGACGCCCTGGGGTGGCGGCACATTATAATCCGGGCACTCGCCGTTTTTCTCTGGCTAAAAATGCCGGTCCTGGCAGCATTGCTCATGAGTGGTTTCATGCTTTTGATCACTACATTGCCAGTAAAACCGTACTGAATGCCGACTCACGCGTCTTTGCTTCTTATGCTTGGTTAAACAATGCCCCTCTTATTCAGCACCCGCTAAATACACTGCTGTTTGACTGCTTTCACGCTATTATGCTGGACGATACCGGTACTCAACCCAGCGCCTTGTTTAACGCCTCTGCCGCTGCGGATAGCCAATTAACGACCCTGTATTACAGTTTGCCCGAAGAGCTCTGTGCTCGTGCTTTTGAAGCCTTTGTGCAAGATGCCGCCATTAAAAATAATTTTTTAGTCGCGGGCACTCAGGCCACAAAAGAAGCCGAGTTGGGCTTATACCCTCAAGGGGCGCAGCGCTTAAAAATTAATGCGGCATTTAGCCGCTATTTTCGTACCTTGGGCGTGGCACTGACTCGCCAAGGCTAGCCCTTCATTTTATCCCCAAAGCAGTAAGGAACATAATGAACGACAATCAGCGCGAACAAATTAAAGCCGAACGTCATCAGCAGCGCCAACAAAAAGTAAAACAAGCCGTTGATGCCAAAGTTGCCAAGGCTCAAGAAGAGCGGGGCCTGTTAATGGTGATCACAGGTAACGGCAAAGGCAAAAGTACCGCCGGTTTTGGTACCGTCACCCGAGCGGTAGGCCATGGTAAAAGTGCCGCCGTGGTGCAGTTTATTAAAGGGGGCTGGGAGTGTGGCGAGCGTAATTTACTACAAAAAGTGGGCGTGCCTTTTGTGGTGATGAACACAGGTTTTACCTGGGACACTCAAGATAGGGAACAAGATATAGCCGCTTGCGAACAAACTTGGTTGCCTGCCGAAAAAATGTTGGCTGACCCAAGTATCGACCTAGTACTGTTGGACGAGCTGACCTATATGGTTGCCTATCACTATTTAGATCTAGACCGGGTGCTAAGCGCACTTAACAAGCGGCCAGCACATCAACATGTGATTATTACCGGCCGAGGTTGTCATCGCAGCATTATTGAATTGGCTGATACAGTGAGTGAAGTACAATCAATAAAACACGCCTTTGAAGCTGGCGTCAAAGCCCAAGTGGGCTTTGATTATTAATCTCAAGCTAATGCCCTGCGTATTAAATGTGATGAGCGTTTGTCGCCCATAGTGACCATCTAATCCGTCTCAGGGAAAATTACCGCCTTATCCCCGGGCTGCCAAGGCTGATACTTGGTCATGGCCTGTAAAAATAACGGATGTGCCAGCCAGTCTTGTAGCCACTGCTGTAAGTGAGGGTAAGGTAACTTGTAAAAGGTATCGCGATCCACATGAGCGAACTGGCGTACAAAAGGCATAATGGCAATATCTGCGATGGTCGGCTTATCTCCCTGCAAAAACGGGTGTTTGGTTAATAATGCCTCTAAAGTGCGTAAAAACACTTCCCCTTGTTGGCGATAGTCTGTTTGGCTCATGTCAGGGTGGCGATCAGCATATTTATAGCGGTCTAGCCAATATTTAAACTGCTGATCGTTTTGTGCAATTAGGCTGTTGGCTTGCTGCAAACTTGGGCCCTCTAGTAAACCGGCAGGATCTTGCTGTTCAAGGGCCCACATCATAATGTCTTGGCTTTCTTCAATTACGCAACCATCTTGCAGCTGCAACACCGGCACAGTGCCTTTGGGGCTAATGGCTAACATGGCAGCCGGTTTATTTTTTAGCGTGATTTCTCTGAGCTCTAGCTGCAACTTAGCAAATAAAATGCCCAAACGAGCACGCATCGCATAAGGACAGCGACGAAAAGAGTAGAGGCAATGAAGAGGGGAAACCATGAGTATGTCCACCATTAAGTATAGAAATAACTAATGGTATCAAATATAGACACACTTGCTTAACGCTGCGGCAGCATCTGTGTATCAAGACATCTTGATGTCATAAATATGTATTTTTTTGCATAGATACTTTTTTAATTTAATTAAAAATTCACTCTCATCAAATAGTGCCGATTATGATATAACTAATACACCTAACATCCTGTCGGAATTTCTTCATTGGATAATATTGAACACCTCTTCTTACTGACTGGGATCTTACTGTGCGTGAGCGTATTAGCGACCTTATTGTCGGCGCGCTCTGGTATCCCTATTCTGCTTATCTTCTTAGTGATAGGCATGCTAGCGGGCGAAAGTGGCCCTGGTGGTATTGAATTTGAAAGTTACTCACTCGCCTACAGCATAGGCAATTTAGCACTGGCTATTATTTTGCTAGATGGCGGTATGCGTACCCGTATGGCAACCTTTAGGGTGGGACTAAAGCCGGCGATCAGTATGGCCACCTTAGGCGTACTGGTGACCAGTGGCGTAACCGGCCTGATTGCCGTTTATATTTTGGATTTAAGCTGGCTGCACGGCTTATTACTCGGCTCTATTGTAGGCTCTACCGATGCCGCAGCTGTGTTCTCACTGCTCAGTGGCAGAGGCATGCACTTGAACGAGCGGGTAGGGGCCTCCCTTGAAATTGAGTCCGGCACCAACGATCCCATGGCCATTTTTTTAACGCTCACCTTAATTGGCTTAATTACCGGTGAGATGAGCGGCACAGGTGAAACCTTACTCTTTCTTGTCACACAGTTTGGTATTGGCACCATATCCGGCATCTTAGGCGGTATGTTACTAGTACAAATGATCAAGCGCTTTGAGTTAGCCCCTGGCTTATATCCTATTTTAGTGACGGGTTTTGGGCTCACTTTGTTTGCATTTACCGCTTTATTGGAGGGAAGTGGCTTTTTAGCTGTGTATTTGGCGGGCTTGGTGCTGGGTAACTCACGCCTGCGTGATATGGAGTCTATTTTACCGGTATTAGATGGTTTAGCTTGGCTAAGCCAAATTGGCTTATTCTTGGTGCTGGGGTTGTTAATTTCGCCATCAGATATGTGGGCCATGGCGTTACCGGCGATTCTCATTTCTTTAGCGTTAATTTTTATTGCGCGCCCCCTGGCGGTATTGGTGTCTTTGGTGCCTTTCTTTCGTTTTACTAAACGTGAGTTTAGTTTTATATCTTGGGTTGGGCTACGGGGCGCTGTGCCCATAGTGTTGGCGATTTTCCCACTAATGGCGGGGATACCCGAAGGCATGATGTTTTTTAATGTGGCCTTTTTTGTGGTGCTGATTTCGCTATTAGTGCAAGGCTCAACCTTGCCACAAATGGCCCGTTTGCTAAAAGTAGAAGTGCCTCCTGAGCTGGCGCCACAGCGGCGCGCTATGTTGGGCATATTTCAAGAAGATGACTTTGAAATGTTTTTGTATACCGTCAGCAGTGAGTCGATAGACGGTGTTGTGGTGCGTAATTTAACATTCCCGCCTCATTGTCGTGTTGCTGCCGTGTTTAGAGGGGAGCATTTATTGCCTGCCTCGGGCAGTACACGACTGGCAATGGATGATTTGTTATGTGTGATCGGTCGCAGTAATCACCTTAAAACCTTAAATAATATGTTTGGGGGAGACTTAGATGCGGCGCGTAGTAAAGCCCGTGCTTTCTTTGGTGACTTTATTTTAGACGCCGATGCCTTAATGGCTGACATTGCCAAAATGTATGGGGTGGATGTCGATGACAGTGAAGCTCAATTGAACTTGGGTGAGTTTATGTTAACCCACAGTAACGGGCATCCAGTGGTAGGCGATAACTTTTTACGTTATGGCATGGCGTGGACTGTGGCGGATGTCGATGGCGATCAGGTGCTAAAAGTGGGCTTGC